>JBEQBS010000004.1:0-32836 GCA_041639675.1 Rubritepida sp.
AGCTACGCGCGCCGCGCAGCCAAGCCCGCGGAGCGGGCGCCCGGCGTTTGAGGGCGCAAAAACGACTCATACGAACGGCACGACGCGCCCGCGCCACAGGTCAGGTTTTCGTGCCGTTCGTATGAGCCGGCCAGGGCGCGCGTGGCGCGGTGCCGCGCCCGCGCGGATCAGGGGCGCCCGTGCCGCATCCGCCCGCGCGACAGCTCCGCCACCACCCCGTGCAGGGTCCGCACCTCCTGCTCGGTGATCTCGCCGCGGGTGAACCAGTGGCGCAGGTTGCGCACCATGCCGGGGCGCTTGGCCTCGTTGCGCAGGAAGCCGCAGGCATCCAGCTCGTCCAGCAGGTGGCCCATCAGCCCTTCCAGCTCCCCCCGCGTCGCCACCCGGGTCTTGTGGGTCTGGAACAGGCGGGGCGGCGTCAGGTCCTCGGCCGTCCACCACTCATAGGCCATGACCATGACGGCCTGCGCCAGGTTCAGCGAGGAGAATTGCGGGTTGAGCGGGTAGCGCACCAGCGCGTCGCAGCGGGCCAGGTCCTCGGCCTCCAGCCCCGCGCGCTCGGGGCCGAAGAGGATGGCGTGGCGCAGGCTGCGCGCCGCCGCCTCGCGCAGCTCGCCCGCCGCGGCGCGGGCCGTCAGCACGGGGGTGACGACGTGGCGCGGCCGCGGGCAGGTGGCCAGCACGCGGTGGCAGTCGGCGATCGCCTCGTCCAGCGTGGCGAAGACCTGGGCCGCTTCCAGGATGCGACTGGCGCCCGAGGCGGTGGCCCAGGCGCGGTTGGTCTCGCCCCTGGCGGGCCAGCCCTCGCGCGGGGCGACCAGGCGCAGGTGGAACAGCCCGCCATTGGCCATGGCGCGGGCGGCGGCGCCGATGTTTTCCGCCAATTGCGGGCGCACCAGCACCACGATGGGCGATTCGCCCGGCGGGGGTTCGAGGGGGACGGCCCCGTCCTCGTCACGCATCACGCGGCTCCACGCAGCGCGAGGTGCCGTGGTTTCTCGTGCCCTCAGGCGCCGGGCGCGCGCTCCGCGCGCTTGGCTGCGCCGCGCCGCTGGCGTGCCGGCCGCACACGCTCATGGGCGGCGGGCCGCGCCGTGCGCGGCCGGGGTGCGCCGCCATCACCCGCGCTTCCATGTCGTGCCGGCCGGGCCATCCTCCAGGATGACGCCCTGTGCCTTCAGAGCGTCGCGGATGCGGTCGGCTTCGGCGAAGTCCCGTGCCTTGCGCGCGGCGAGGCGCGCGGCGATGGCGGCCTCCACCACCGCGGCGTCCACGCCGGACTGCCGCCATGCGGCAGGCGACATCTCACAGATCCCAAGAAGCGCAGCGGCCTCGCGGAAGCCAGCTTTCAGTTCGGCTGCAGAGGGTTCCAGGTGCAGCCCGCTTGCCTTCAGCGATGCCGCACCGCGCCCTCCATCGAATGCGACGTTCGCGCCGGTCTTCGCATTCCTGAGGCGTGTCAATGCAAGCGGCGTGTTCAGATCGTCGAACAACGGCTCGATGATCCAGTCCGTGATGGCGCCGACCGTGGCAGGGTCCGCCACGTCATCGGGCACACGGGCCAACATCGAAAAATGGTCGTCCAGCTCGGCCTTGGCTTCCTGCAGCCCGGCCTCGCTGTAGTCGAGGTCGCCGCGGTAATGGGTGCGCAGCAGCAGCAGCCGGAAGGCCTCGCCGGCCCAGGCTCCGTGCGCCAGCACGTCCTGCACGGTGCGGAAATTGCCCAGGGACTTGGACATCTTCTCGCCGTCCACCAGCAACATGCCGTTGTGCAGCCAGGTATGGGCCATGATGGGCGTGCCATGGGCGCAGCGGGACTGCGCCACCTCGTTCTCGTGGTGCGGGAACAGCAGGTCATGGCCGCCGCCATGGATGTCGAAGGTCTCGCCCAGGTGCTTCCAGGCCATGGCGGAGCACTCGATGTGCCAGCCCGGCCGGCCGCGGCCCCAGGGGCTCTCCCAGCCGGGCAGCCCGTCCTCGCTGGGCTTCCACAGCACGAAGTCGCCGGGCTCGCGCTTGTAGGGCGCCACCTCCACCCGCGCGCCGGCGAGGAGATCCTCCGGCGCGCGGCCGGACAGGCGGCCGTATTCGGCGAAGCTGGACGTGCTGAACAGCACATGACCTTCGGCGGCATAGGCGTGGCCGCGTTCGATCAGCCGCTCGCACAGCGCGATCATCTCGGGGATGTGCGCGGTGGCGCGGGGTTCCACGTCGGGCGGCAGGCAGTTCAGCGCCGCCATGTCGCGGTGGAAGTCGGCCGTGGTGCGCGCGGTGATGGCGGCGATCGGCTCGCCGGATTCCTGGGCGCGCGCGTTGATCTTGTCGTCCACGTCGGTGATGTTGCGCGCGTAGGTGACGCGCGGATGCAGGCGGCGCAGCAGGCGGGCCAGCACGTCGAACACCACCACCGGGCGCGCATTGCCCAGATGCGCCAGGTCATAGACGGTGGGGCCGCAGACATACATCCGCACATGCGAGGGATCGAGCGGCGCGAAGGCTTCGCGGCGGCGGGTCAGGCTGTTGTGCAGGTGCAGGCTGGGCATGGCGCTGCATCGGGCCGCGCCGCCCGCGCGTCAACCCGGCAGGCGCTCCAGCACCCGCGCGCGGCCCATCAGCGGCAGCAGCGCCTTGAGGTCGGGGCCATGGTCCTCGCCGGTCAGGGCCAGGCGCAGGGGCAGGAAGAGCGCCTTGCCCTTGCGGCCGGTCTGCGCCTTCAGGGCGTCGGTCCAGGCGGCCCAGGTGCTGCCGTCCCAGGGCTCGGGCGGCAGGCAGGCGCGGGCGGCGCGCAGGAAGTCGCCTTCCCCCTCGATCTCCGGCGGGGCGATGCGGCCGGCCACCACCTCGTGCCAGTGCTTCGCCTCGGGCAGCAGGTCCAGGTTGCCGCGCACCGCCTCCCAGAATTCCGCCGTCGCGCCCTCGGGCAGATGCGCGCGCACGGCGTCGAAGGGCAGGCCGTGCAGCAGCTTCCGGTTCAGCGCCAGCATCTGCCGCAGGTCGAAGCGCGGTGAGGAATGGCTGACCGCCGCGAAGTCGAACCCCGCCAGCAGGTCGCGCGGGGCACCCGGCACCGGGTCGTTCGAGGTGCCCAGCGCGGCCAGGTAGCCGGTGATGGCGGCGGCCTCCACCCCATCGCGCCGCAACTGCCGCAGCGAGAGCGAGCCGATGCGCTTGGAGAGCGGGCCGCCATCGCTGTCGGTCAGCAGCGGCAGGTGGGCGAAGCGCAGCGCGGCGGGGTCGCCGCCCAGGGCCGCGTAGATGTCCAGCTGCACGCCGGTGTTGGTGACGTGGTCCTCGCCGCGCACCACATGGGTCACGCCCGTCTCCAGGTCGTCCACCACGGAGGTGAAGGTGTAGAGCGGCGAGCCGTCGGCGCGCACCAGCACGGGGTCGCTGATGGCGGAAAGCTTGACGCTGCGCGGGCCGAGCACCGCATCCTCCCACGCCACGCTGCCGTTCGAGAGGCGGAAGCGCCAGTAGGGGCGCTTGCCGTTCTCCATGGCGCGCTGCAACTGCTCGGCCGTCATCTTCAGCGCGCCGCGGTCGTAGAGCGACGGGCGGCCCTGCTTGCGGGCGAGCTCGCGCTTGTAGGTGAGCTCCTCCTCCGTCTCCAGGCAGGGGTAGAGGCGGCCCGACGCCTTCAGCGCCTCGGCGGCGGCGGCGTAGCGGCCCAGCCGGTCGCTCTGGCGGAACATCGCGTCCCAATCCAGGCCCAGCCAGCGCAGATCCTCCTGGATGGCCTGGGCGTAGTCCTCGCGGGAGCGCGCGGTGTCGGTGTCGTCCAGCCGCAGCATGAAGCGGCCGCCCTGGCGGCGCGCGACCAGCCAGTTGGCCAGGGCCACGCGGGCATTGCCGACATGCAGGTGGCCGGTGGGGCTGGGGGCGAAGCGGAGCTTCATCTCATCGGCCTCCTGCGGAAGCCGATGGGATGAAGCGTTCCATGCCCTCAGGCGCCGCCGCAGGGGCGCTGGCCGGCAGCACGGCCTGGGCGCGGCGGCCGCCGTGCGGCCGCGGGGGTGTCGCGGTCATTCGGCGCCCTCCTCCTCATCCTCGGCCTCGCCCCGCCGCGGGTCCACCGCGCGCCAGTCGCGCTGCTCCGCCTCCTCGCAGGGGCGCCCGGCGAAGTCGGCGATCTCGCTCGCGCTCGACCACGCGCCGTCCTCCGCCGTCTCCACCACCGCATCCTCGCCGAAGGCGAACCAGGCGTCGCGCACCTGGGCCGCATTCATCCCCGGCGCGCGGCAGAACTCCATGCTGTCGCGCACGCGGCGGCGGGCGAAGAGGTTGGCATGCGCGAGGTTGGCGAAGCCGCGCACCACCTCCACCGGCTCCGCGCCATTGCCGCCGGAGAGATCCATGATGCGAACCTCGATGCTCATGCGATCAACCCGGTGAAGCCGTTGGTGATGGGGTAGCGCCGGTCGCGGCCGAAGGCGCGGCGGCCGATCTTCACGCCCGGCGGCGCCTGGCGGCGCTTGTATTCGGCACGGTCCAGCATGCGCCACACCCGCAGCACCAGGGCGCGGTCGAAGCCGCGCGCCACCATGGCGTCCACGCCCTGCTCCTCCTCCACCAGCCCGTGCAGCAGCGCATCCAGCACGTCATAGGGCGGCAGGGTGTCCTGGTCCTTCTGATCGGGCTTCAGCTCGGCCGAGGGCGGCTTGGTGATGACGCGCTCCGGCATCGCCGGCCCGTCCGGCCCCAGCGCGCCATCGGGGCGATGGGCGTTGCGCCAGCGGCAGACGGCGAAGACATCGGTCTTGTACACATCCTTCAGCACGGAATAGCCGCCGCACATGTCGCCATAGATGGTGGCATAGCCGGTGCTCATCTCGCTCTTGTTGCCGGTGGTCAGCAGCATGTCGCCGAACTTGTTGCTCATCGCCATCAGCGTCACGCCGCGGATGCGGGACTGGATGTTCTCCTCGGTGATGTCCGGCGGGCGATTGCCGAAGGCCGGCGCCAGCATGCCCGCGAAGGCCTCCATGGCCGGGCCGATGGGCACGCTCTCGTAGCGGATGCCCAGCAGGCGGGCGCAGGCGGCCGCGTCCTCCAGGCTTTCGGCACTGGTGTAGGGGCTGGGCAGCATCACCGCGCGCACGCGCTCCGGCCCCAGCGCATCGGCGGCGACGGCGGCCGACAGCGCGGAATCAATCCCGCCCGACAGCCCCAGCACCACGCCGGGAAAGCGGTTCTTCGCCACGTAGTCGCGCAGGCCCAGGGTCATGGCGGCGTAGATCTGCGCCTCGCGCGGCAGCGGCGGCGCGGGCGGCTGCGGGGCGCAGGCCCAGCCATCCGGCCCGCGCGCCCATTCCGTCAGCACCAGCGCCTCGGTGAAGGCGGGCGCCTTCACGGCCAGGCTTCGGTCGGCGTTCAGCACGAAGCTCGCGCCGTCGAAGACCAGCTCATCCTGGCCGCAGACCTGGTTCAGGAAGACGAAGGGCAGCCCCGTCTCCACCACGCGGGCCACCGCGAGGTCCACCCGCGCCTCGCCCTTGTCCAGCTCGAAGGGGGAGCCGTTGATGGAGAGCAGGATCTCCGCGCCGCTTTCCTGCAGGGTCTCGGACACGGCGGGGAACCACCAATCCTCGCACACCATCATGCCCAGCCGCACGCCGCGGAACACCACCGGGCCGGGGGCGGGGCCGGCGTCGAAGACGCGCTTGTCGTCGAAGACGCCGTAGTTCGGCAGCTCGTGCTTGGCGCGGCGGGCGACGATGGCGCCGCCATCCAGCAGGAAGGCGGCGTTGAACAGCCTGCCCCCCTCCATCCACGGCCCGCCGAGGATGATGCCCGGCCCGCCATCCGCCGTCTCCGCCGCCAGGGCGGCGATCTCCGCCGCGCAGGCGTCGCGGAAGGCGGGCTTCAGCACCAGGTCTTCCGGCGGGTAGCCGGCGATGGAGAATTCGGGCGTCACCAGCAGGTCGGCGCCCATCGCCGCCGCCTCGGCCCGCAGGGCGCGGATGCGCGCGGCATTGGCCCGCACCTCGCCCACATGGGGGTTCATCTGGGCCAGGGCGATGCGCAAGCTCATGGGGGGCAGTTAGGCGCGGGGTTGGAGACGGTCAACGCTTCCCGTTCTTCCGCAGCAGGAACTCGCGCCCCACCTTCACCCGCGGCACGCCGTCATACTCCACGATGTCGGAAGTGGCGTAGGTCTCGCTCCAGGTGTTGGGGATGAAGGAGCCGGTGCCGACCACGTCCACCGGCGCCTTCGCCTCCGCCATCACCCGGCACTTGCCCACGCCGAAGCCGCTGCTGGCCACGATGCGCACATGGGGGAAGCCGGCCTCGTCCAGCGCCTCGCGCATGCGCCACACCGCGGCGGCGGAGACGCCGGTGCCGACCAGGTGCCGCAGCTCCGTCTCGCTGCGGTAGCGGCGGATGGCGCCGGGCGCGTGGCGCTCCAGCACCGCATAGGATTCCGCCGGGTCCAGCCCTTCCAGGAAGCGCCCGCCATGGGTGTCCAGCCGCAGCGCCATCCGGCCCGAGGCCGCGAGGTCGGGGAAGCGGCGGCACACCGCCAGCCCATCCGTCACCTCCTGTCCGAAATAATCCACCAGCACGGTCAGGTCCTGGTCGGGGAAGGTGTCGTGGAACATCTCGGCGGCGCGCAGGGTGGAGCCCGCGTAGCCGATCAGCGCATGCGGCATGGTGCCGCGCCCGGCCGTGTTGCCGAACCAATGCGCCGTGGCGTCGTTGGCGTTGCCGATGAAGCCCTTGGCGCCTTCCTTCTGCGCCGCCGCCGAGCCGACGCTGGCGGCATAGGCCATTATCTCCTGCATCTCCTGCCCCGCGCAGTGGCGCGCCTCCATGGCCAGGAAGGCGGCGTCGGGCAGTTCCAGGCACATCTGGAAGGCGTTGTGCGCGGCGACGCAGGGGGCGCCCAGGCGCTGGAGGTACAGCGTCTCAAGGTCCGCCAGCGCCGCCATCGGGCCGGACAGGTAGAAGATCGGGTCGCCGGCGCCGACCCAGGATCCTTCGGGGTATTTCAGCTCCACCTCGAAGGGGGTGCCGCGCTGGGCCGCCGCCTCGGCCAGGAAGTCCAGCGCCAGGCGGGGCGCGGAGATGACGGGCCGGCGCAGGAAGACGGCGTAGGTGACGCGGCAATCGCCGAACTTCTCCACCACCGCGCGGGTGCGGTTGAAGTAGCTGTCGGTGCGCGCGCGGATTTCCGCGTCGGTCATTGCGCCGCGCGGGCCAGGGCGCGGACCGGGCGCTGCGCCTTCAGCTCCTCCGCGATCAGGAAGGCGAGCTCCAGCGACTGCTCGGCGTTCAGGCGCGGGTCGCAGAAGGTGGCGTAGTTCTCGCCCAGGTCGGCCGCGGTCAGCCCATGCGCGCCGCCGGTGCATTCGGTGACGTTGCGGCCGGTCATCTCCACATGCACGCCGCCGGGCGTGGCGCCCTCGCCGCGCAGCACGTCGAAGAAGCCGCGCACCTCCTCCATGATGGAACCGAAGTCGCGGGTCTTGTAGCCGGCCTGGGTGGTGGTGTTGCCGTGCATCGGGTCGCACAGCCACACCACCTTGCGGCCCGCGCCCTCCACCGCCCGCACCAGCGGCGCCAGCTTGTCCGCCACCTTCGCCGCGCCCATGCGGGAGATGAGCGTGAGCCGCCCGGCCTCGTTGGCGGGGTTGAGGATCTCGATCAGCCGCAGCAGGTCGGCGGCGTCCATGGAGGGCCCGACCTTCATGCCGATCGGGTTGGCCACGCCGCGCAGGAACTCCACATGCGCGCCATCGGCCTGGCGCGTGCGGTCGCCGATCCACAGGAAATGCGCCGAGCACGCATAGGTCTTGCCGAGATGCGTGGAGCTTTCGCGCGTCAGCGCCTGCTCATAGGGCAGCAGCAGGGATTCGTGCGAGGTGTAGAAGGCGGTTTCCCTGATCTGCGGCGCGTTGTCGCTGCTCATCCCGCAGGCGGCCATGAAGCCCAGCGTCTCGTCAATGCGGCGCGCGAGGCCCTCATACTGGTCGGCGAGCGGCGAGCGGTTGACGAACTCCAGGTTCCAGCGGTGCACCTGGTGCAGGTCGGCGAAGCCGCCGGTGGCGAAGGCGCGCAGCAGGTTCAGCGTGGAGGCCGATTGCAGGTAGGCGAACTCCATCCGCGCCGGATCGGGGTTGCGGGCCTCCGGCGTGAACTCCGCGCCGTTGATGATGTCGCCTCGGTAGGAGGGCAGCGTGGTGCCCTGGATGGTTTCGCTGTCGCTCGAACGCGGCTTGGCGAACTGCCCGGCCATGCGGCCCAGCTTCACCACCGGGGTGCCGGCGCCGAAGGTCAGCACCACGGCCATCTGCAGCAGCACCTTGAAGGTGTCGCGGATGGCGTTGGTGTTGAAGTCGGCGAAGCTTTCCGCGCAATCGCCGCCTTGCAGCACGAAGGCCCGGCCGGCGGCGGCCTCGGCCAGCCCGGCCTTCAGCCGCTCGCACTCGCCGGCGAAGACCAGCGGGGGAAATCGCGCGACCTTCTGCTCCATGGCGGCCAGCGCCGCCGCGTCGGGGTATTCGGGCACCTGGCGGATCGGCATGTTCCGCCAGGAGGAAGGGCTCCAGCCGCGCGCCATGGTGGGGGCGATCCTCGCATCGTCACAAAGGGCTGATACGATAGACTGCTGTTGGCGCCTTGACTATTCCGCCGCGTAGCCATGGGCCGGCGCCTCGGGCACGCCCGCCACGCGGGTGCGGGTGCGCAGCGTCACGAACTCCTCCGCCGCCGTGGGGTGGATGCCGATGGTGCGGTCGAAATCCTGCTTGGTCGCGCCCATCACCACGGCGATGCCGATGCCCTGCATGATCTCCGCCGCATCCTCGCCCAGCATGTGGGCGCCGACCACGCGCTGGCTCGCCTGGTCCACCAGCAGCTTCATCAGGGTCTTGCGCCCCTCCCGCTTGCTGATGGTGTGGCGCATTGGCGTGAAGCGCGTCACGTACACGTCCACCGGGCCATTGGCCGCCGCCTGCTCTTCCGTCAGCCCCACCGTGCCGATGGGGGGCGAGGTGAAGACCGCCGTGGGCACGTTGGCATAGGAGGCGGTGCGGGGATTGCCGCCGAACAGCGTGTCGGCCAGCGCATGGCCCACCGCCGTGGCCATGGGCGTCAGGTTCAGCCGGTCCGTCACGTCGCCGATGGCGAAGACGTGCTTGGCGCTGGTGGCATGGTCCCCGTCCACCGGGATGGCGCCGCGCTCATCCAGCGCGATGCCGGCCGCCTCCAGCCCCAGCCCCTGCACATTGGGGATGCGGCCGGTGCAGAAGAACACCGCATCCACCTCCCGCGTGTAGTCGGTGGACAGCGTGACCAGCTTGCAGTCCCCCATCTCGCTGATGCGGGTGGGCTTGGTGCCCGGCGTCATGGTGATGCCCTGGGCCGCCATCGCCTCCATCACGGCCGCGCGCAGGTCGCGGTCGAAGCCGCGCAGGGGCAGGTCGCCGCGGAAGATCACCTCCACCTCCGCGCCCAGGCCGCGCAGCAGGCAGGCGAATTCCAGCGCGATGTAGCCGGCGCCGATCACCGCCACGCGCCTCGGCAGCGCGTCCAGCGTGAACAGGTCGTCCGAGATCAGGCCCAGCTCCGCGCCGGGGATGTCGGGCCGGGTGGCGCGGCCGCCGGTGGCGATGACGATGCGCTCCGCCGTGACGCGCTTGCCGCCCACGTCCAGCGTATGCGCGTCCAGGAAGGTGGCGCGCGCGTCGAAGGTGGTGACGCCCGCGCCTTGCAGCATGCGGCCATAGATGCCCGACAGCCGCGCCACCTCGGCATCCCGCGCCGCCTTCAGCACGCCCCAGTCATGCGCGCCCTTGGTGACGTTCCAGCCGAAGGCGGCGGCGTCCTCGATCCATTGGCCGTATTCGGCGGCGTTGACCATGATCTTCTTCGGCACGCAGCCGACATTGACGCAGGTGCCGCCCCAGAAGCGCTCCTCCGCCACCGCCACGCGTGCGCCATGCCCGGCGGCGATGCGCGCGCAGCGCACGCCGCCCGAACCGCCGCCGATCACGAAGAGGTCGAAGTCGTAGGTGCTCATCATCCCTCCGAGGTGGGGAGCGCGGTGCAGAGTTCCACCAGCGCGCCATCCGCGTCGCGCAGGTAGGAGACATGCTGGCCCCAGGGCTTTTCCTGCGGCGGCGACACCTCCACCGCACCCGCCGCCAGCGCGCGCGCATGGGCAGCGGGCAGGTCCTCCACCTCCAACGCCACCTCGTGCGACCAGGGCGGGGCGGCGGCGGCCACCGGGATGCCCTGCCCGGCCACGAAGCCCTCGCGCGCGAAGGCCAGGCAGGTGGCGCCGGTCTCCATCGCCACGAAATCCGGCCCGGCATCGAAGCGCATGGCCAGGCCGAAGGCGCGGCCATAGAAGGCGGCGCTGGCCTGGGCATCGGGCACGTAGCGGATCACCCAGGCCAGGCGCACCGGATCAGATCCCGCCCAGCGCCAGGTACTTGATCTCCAGGTAGTCCTCGATGCCGTACTTGCTGCCCTCGCGCCCCAGGCCGGATTGCTTGACGCCGCCGAAGGGCGCCACCTCGGTGGAGATGATGCCCTCGTTGATGCCGATGATGCCCGCCTCCAGCGCCTCCGCCACCCGGAAGATGCGGCCCACGTCGCGGGCGTAGAAATAGGCGGCCAGGCCGAACTCGCTGTCATTGGCCATCGCCACGCCCTCCTCCTCGGTGGCGAAGCGGAACAGCGGCGCCACGGGGCCGAAGGTCTCCTCGCGGAAGATCAGCGCCTCCTTCGGCACGTTGGCCAGGATGGTCGGCTGGAAGAAGTTGCCGCCGCGCTCGTGCCGCTGGCCGCCGGCCACCACCTGCGCGCCGCGCGCCGTCGCGTCGGCGATGTGCTCCTCCACCTTCGCCACGGCCTCGGCGTTGATGAGGGGGCCCTGCGTCACGCCGGCCTCCATCCCGTTGCCGACCTTGAGCTTCGCCACCGCCTCCGCCAGCTTCGCCGCGAAGGCGTCATACACGCCCGCCTGCACCAGGATGCGGTTGGCGCAGACGCAGGTCTGCCCGGTGTTGCGGTACTTGGAGGCCATGACGCCCGCCACCGCCGCATCCAGCTCGGCGTCGTCGAACACCAGGAAGGGCGCGTTGCCGCCGAGTTCCATCGAGGTCTTCTTGATGGTGGGCGCGCAAGCTGCGAGCAGGATGCGCCCGACCTCGGTGGAGCCGGTGAAGCTCAGCTTGCGCACGGCCGGATTGGCAGTCAGCTCCGCCCCCGTCTCGCCCGAGGGGCCGGTGATGACGTTGCACACGCCGGGCGGCATGCCCGCGCGCTCGGCCAGCACGGCGAGCGCCAGCGCGCTGAACGGCGTCTGGCTGGCCGGGCGGATCACGCCGGTGCAGCCCGCCGCCCAGCCCGGCCCGGCCTTGCGGGTGATCATGGCGGCCGGGAAGTTCCAGGGCGTGATGGCGGCGAAGACGCCGATCGCCTCCTTCAGCACCAGCACGCGGCGGCCCGCCCCATGGGTGGGGATCACGTCGCCATAGACGCGCTTGCCCTCCTCGGCGAACCATTCGAGGAAGCTGGCGGCATAGGCGACCTCGCCCTTCGCCTCGGCCAGCGGCTTGCCCTGCTCGGCGGTCATGATCGCGGCCAGGTCATCGGCGTTGGCATGCATCAGGTCGTGCAGGCGGCGCAGGATGGCGGCGCGGTCCTTGGCCAGCATCCGCTTCCAGGCCGGCAGCGCGGCCTCGGCGGCGGCGATGGCGCGCGCGGTCTCGGCACGGCCCATGGCCGGCACCTCGCCCACCACCTCGCCGGTCGCGGGGTTGCGCACCGCCAGCCGCTTGCCGCTGTCGGCCTGCACCCACTCCCCGCCGATGCGGTTGGCCTGGCGCAGCAGGCCGGGGTCCTTCAGGGGCAGCGTGGCCATCGTGTCGAGCATGGGTGTCCTCCTCCGTTCCGCCGAAGATAGGCGCCGAGCGCCGGATTGTCAGCGTCGCGCACGGGGGGGCATGCTGCGGGCAACGAAGCAGGAGGAACGGCCATGCCACGCCGCATCGTGGACATCTCGGTGGCGCTGACCGCGGGCATCCGCAGCGACCCGCCGCACATGCTGCCCAGCATCGAATACGTGGACCACCACCAGACCGCGGCGCTGATGGCGCAGCAGATGGGCGTGCCGGTCAGCGCCCTGCCGGAGGGCGAATATGCGGCGGTGGAGAAGGTCACGCTCTCCACCCACAACGGCACCCACCTGGACGCGCCCTACCACTTCTTTTCCCGCATGAACGAGCGCACGGTGCCGGGCGGCGAGCCCTCCTGGCGCATTGACGAGGTGCCGCTGGACTGGTGCTTCAACCCCGGCGTGAAGCTGGATTTCCGCCACCTGCCCGACGGCCACGTGGTGACGGCGGCCGAGGTGGAGGCGGAGCTGGCGCGCATCGGCCACACCCTGTCGCCGATGGAGATCGTGCTGGTGAACACCCGCGCCGGCAGCCGCTACGGCGAGGACGACTTCCTCGATTCCGGCTGCGGCATGGGGCGCGAGGCGACGCTGTACCTGGTGGAGCGCGGCATCCGCGTGGTCGGCACCGATGGCTGGTCCTGGGATGCGCCCTTCAGCCACACCGCGCGCCGGGTGAAGGAGACCGGCGACGCCTCCTTGATCTGGGAGGGGCATCGCGTGGGGCGCGACATCGCCTATTGCCACATGGAGAAGCTGAGCAACCTGGAAGCCCTGCCCCCCACCGGCTTCACCGTCGCCTGCTTCCCGGTGAAGGTGCATCGCGGCTCCGCCGGCTGGTGCCGCGCCGTGGCGATCCTCGACCAATGAGGCGCGCGGCCCTCGCCCTGCTGCTGCTGGCGCTGCCGGCGGCCGCGCAAGAGTGGCGCCCGGAGCGCCCCTTCACCTTCGTGCTGCCCTATGCGCCGGGCAGCGCGGCCGATGGCTATTCCCGCGCGATGGGCGAGCACTTCACGCGCGCCCTGGGCCAGCCCGTCACGGTGGTGAACCGCGACGGCGCCTCGGGCACGGTGGGCATGCGCAGCGTGGCGAATGCCGCGCCGGACGGGCTGACGCTGGGCATCACGCCGATGACGCCGGTGGTGGTGCAGCCGCACATGGTGCGCAACCTGGGCATGGGGCCGGACAGCTTCGCCCCGGTCTGCGGCATCGCCGAGAACATCCTGGGCGTGGTGGTGCGCGCCGACAGCCCGTGGCGCAGTTTGGCGGACATCGTGGCGGCAGCGAAGGAGCGCGCGGTGTCCTATGGCTCGCCGGGGCCGAACTCCCTGCCCTTCCTGGGGGTGTGGCGGATGCAGCGCGCCGGCGGCGGCTCCTTCGAGCACGTCCCCTTCCGCGGCGACCCGCCGAGCATGACCGAGGTGCTGGCCGGGCGGCTGGATTTTTCGGCGGTCGTGGTGGCCTCCGCCTCGGGCCAGATCGCCTCCGGCCGCATGCGCCTGATCGGCGTGTTCAGCGACCGCCGCCATCCGGACCACCCCGAGGTGCCCACGGCGCGCGAGCAGGGGCTGGACGCCGTGCAGCTCTCCTTCGTCGGCATGTACGCCCCGCGCGGCACGCCCGAGCCGGCGCTGGCCGCGCTGGAACGCGCCTGCCGCGACAGCCTGGAGACGCCGGCCTTCCGCGAGGTGGCGGCGCGGCTGAACGTGGTGGCCGGCTTCCGCCCCCGCGCCGATTTCGCGCGCATGGTGGCGGAGGAATACGCGGCCTTCGGCACCATCCTGCCGCAGCTGGGCGTCAGGCCGGAGTGAGCGTCACTCCACGGTCACGCTCTTCGCCAGGTTGCGCGGCTGGTCCACGTCGGTGCCCTTCAGCACCGCCACGTGGTAGGACAGCAGCTGCACGGGGATGGCGTGCAGGATGGGCTGGGCGAAGGCGCCGGCCTCCGGCAGCTCCACCACCGCCTCGGCGAAGCGCGACAGGGCGGGGGCGCCCTTCGCGTCGGTGAAGGCCATGACGCGCCCGCCACGCGCGGCCGCTTCCTGCAGGTTGCTCAGCGTCTTCTCGAACAGCGGCCCGGAGGGGCAGAGCGAGATCACCGGCACGTCCTTGTCAATCAGCGCGATGGGGCCGTGCTTCATCTCGCCCGCGGCATAGCCCTCGGCGTGGATGTAGCTGATCTCCTTCAGCTTCAGCGCGCCTTCCATGGCGATGGGGAACAGGCTGCCGCGGCCCAGGAACAGCACGTCCCGCGCGCCGGCCACCTGCTGCGCCAGGGCGCGGATCTGCGCGTCCTTCTCCAGCACGCGGGCAGCCTGCTCGGGCACCTCCAGCAGCGCCTGGGTCAGCTTCGCCTCATCCGCCGCGTCCAGCGTGCCGCGCGCGCGGCCCATGCCGATGGCCAGGCAGGCCAGCACCGCCAGCTGCGCGGTGAAGGCCTTGGTGGAGGCCACGCCGACCTCCGGCCCCGCCACCGTCAGCACCGTGGCGTCGCTTTCGCGCGCCATGGAGGATTCGGGCACGTTCACCACGCTCAGCACCGCCTGCCCGCGCTGGCGCAGCAGCTTCAGCGCCGCCATGGTGTCCGCCGTCTCGCCGCTCTGGCTCACCAGGATGGCGGCGCCGCCCTCGGCCAGCGGCGGGTCGCGGTAGCGCAGCTCGCTCGCCACATCCGCATCCACCGGGATGCGCGCCAGCTGCTCGATCCAGTAGCGCCCGACCTGGGCGGCCAGGAAGGCGGAGCCGCAGGCGCTCATCGTCAGGCGCGGCACGGTGGCGGGGTCGAAGGGCAGGCGCGGCAGGCGGACCGCCATGCTGCCGGGGTCCAGGTACTGCCGCAGCGTGTCGCCCAGCACCGCCGGGTGCTCGTGCAGCTCCTTCTCCATGAAGTGGCGGTAGTTGCCCTTGCCGGTGGCCGCACCGCTCACGCTGGTCACGCGCACCTCGCGCGCCACCTCGGCGCCCGTGGCGTCGAAGAAGCGCGCGCCCTGGGCGTCCAGCACCGCGTGGTCGCCCTCCTCCAGATAGGCGATGCGGCGCGTCAGCGGCGCCAGCGCCAGCGCGTCGGAGCCGACGAACATCTCGCCCTCGCCGAAGCCCACCGCCAGCGGCGCGCCGTGGCGGGCGCAGATCATCAGCCCCGGATGGCCGGCGAAGACCAGCGCCACGGCGAAGGCGCCGTGCACGCGGCCCAGCGCGGCGGCCGTGGCCTCGCGCGGGGGCATGCCTTGCGCCAGCAGGTGGTCCACCAGGCGGCAGAAGGTCTCGGTGTCCGTCTCGGTCTCGAAGCGCGCGCCCTGCGCCTCCAGCTCGGCGCGCAGCTCGGCGTAGTTCTCGAAGATGCCGTTGTGCACCACGGCCACGCGCGCGGTGGCGTGCGGGTGGGCGTTGCGCTCCACCGGCGCGCCATGGGTGGCCCAGCGGGTGTGGCCGATGCCGGTGCTGCCCGGCAGCGGGTCGCGCGCCAGCACGGCCGCCAGGTTGCCCAGCTTGCCCTCGGCGCGGCGGCGCTTGATGCGGCCATCCACCAGGGTCGCCACGCCCGCGCTGTCATAGCCGCGGTATTCCAGGCGGCGCAGGGCGTCCACCAGCCGCGGGGCCGCGTCGTCCTTGCCGATGATGCCGACGATGCCGCACATGCTCAGGATTCCTTGCTCTTGGCAGGGCGGCCGGGCTTGTTCACCTGCCGCCCGCGCGCGATGGCCAGCGCTTCCGCCGGCACGTCCTCGGTGATGACGGAGCCCGCGGCCGTCACGGCGCGCGCGCCCACGCGCACCGGCGCCACCAGCGCGGTGTCGGAGCCGATGAAGGCGCCCGCCCCGATCTCGGTGCGGTGCTTGGCCACGCCGTCATAGTTGCAGGTGATGGTGCCGGCGCCGATATTGGCCCCCGCCCCCACCGTGGCGTCGCCGATGTAGCTCAGGTGGTTGGCCTTGGCGCCTTCGCCCAGGGTGGTGGCCTTCAGCTCCACGAAGTTGCCGACATGCGCGGCCGCCCCGACCTCCGTGCCCGGCCGCAGCCGCGCATAGGGCCCGATGATGGCATCCCGCCCCACCATGCAGGATTCGAGGTGGGAGAAGGCGCGGATCGTGGCGCCGTCGGCCACCGTCACGCCCGGGGCGAAGACCACATGCGGCTCCACCACCACGTCGCGGCCCAGCCGCGTGTCCCAGGACAGGTGCACCGTCTCGGGCATCACCAGCGTGGCGCCGCCCTCCATCGCCGCGCGGCGCAGGCGGGCCTGCACCTCGGCCTCCGCCGCGGCCAGCTCGGCGCGGCTGTTGATGCCGCGCAGCTCCGCCTCCGGCGCCTCCACCGCGCGCACGCGCAGCCCCTCGACATCGGCCTGGGCCACCACGTCGGTCAGGTAGAATTCGCCCTGGCGGTTGTCGTCGCGCAGCGCGCCCAGCCAGCGGAACAGGTGGCGCGCCTCGGCGCAGACCACGCCGGCATTGCACAGGCCGATGGCGCGCTCGGCCTCCGTCGCGTCCGCGTGCTCGACGATGCGGCGCACCTGTCCGCCCTCCGTCACCACGCGGCCATAGCGGCCGGGTTCGGCGGGGCGCATGGCCAGCAGCACCAGCTCCGCCGTCGCGCGCGCCTCCACCAGCCGGCGCAGCGTCGCCTCGGTCACCAGGGGGTTGTCGCCATACAGCACCGCGACATCACCGGAAAATCCCGCCAGCGCGGCCTCGGCCTGGCGGGCGGCGTGGCCGGTGCCCCGGCGTTCGGCCTGGACCACGCTGGCATGGGGCGCCACCGCGCGCTCCAGCGCCGCCATGCCGGGGCCGACGACGACCACGATGCGGTCGAACACCGCCTCCGCCGCCGCGAGCAGGTGGCGGATCATCGGGCGGCCGGCGAGGGCGTGCATCACCTTCGGCCGGTCCGACTTCATGCGGGTGCCCTGACCCGCGGCGAGGATGATGGCGGCGCGCATCCCCCGTTCCTATGGGCCATGCCGCGCCGCGGCAAGCCAGGGCCGGGCCGACGCTTTCTTGCCGGGCGTTTCCGGGCTAGGGCGGGCCATGCCCCTCGCGATCTTCGACCTGGACGGCACGCTGGTGCATTCCGCCCCCGACATCGCCGCCGCGCTGAACCGGCGCATGGACGCCGCCGGCCTGGCCGCCTTCCCGCTGGAGGAGGTGGAGCGGATGATCGGCGACGGCGCCAAGGTGCTGCTGGACAAGGCCTGCGCCGCCCGCGGCGTGGCCCCGCCCGATGGCGCCCTGCCCGCCCTGCTGGCCGACCTGGAGGCGAACAGCGCGGTGCTGACCGCCCCCTACCCCGGCATCCCCGGGGCGCTGGACGCGCTGGCGGCGGCGGGCTGGACCCTGGCGGTCTGCACCAACAAGCCCATCGCCGCCACCCGCGCCCTGCTGGGGGCGCTGGGGCTTGCCCCCCGCTTCGCCGCGGTGCTGGGCGGCGACAGCCTGGCCGTGCGCAAGCCCGACCCCGGCCATGTGCGCGGCGTGCTGGACGCCCTGGGCGCCGCGCCGGAGGAGGCGGCGATGATCGGCGACCACCAGAACGACATCCTCGCCGGGCGCGGCGCCGGGGTGCGCACCGTCTTCGCCGCCTGGGGCTATGGCTCGGGCGATGGCGCGGATGCCGTGGCGGCCGCACCGGGCGACCTGCTTCGGACGCTGCGCGGCGGCTGATCCACGCCGGGCCGACGCCCGGCGATCAGACGCTCAGGTAGGCGGCTGATTCACGCCGGGCCGACGCCCGGCGATCAGACGCTCAGGTAGCTGGCCCGCGCCGCCCCGTCGGCCATCAGCCCCGCCATCGTGCCCTCCCAGCGGATGGCGCCCTTTTCCAGCACCAGGGCGCGGTCGCTCACCAGCCGGGCGAAGTGCAGGTTCTGCTCGCTCAGCAGGATGGACAGGCCTTCGCGCTTGAGGCGCGCGATGGCCTCGGCCATGCGCTCGATGATGACGGGCGCCAGGCCCTCGCTCGGCTCGTCCAGCAGGATCAGCCGCGGGTTGCCCATCAGCGTGCGGCCGATGGTGAGCATCTGCTGCTCGCCGCCGCTCATCCGCCCGCCCGGGCGCTCCATCATCGCGCCGAGGCTGGGGAACAGCTCCGCCACCTTCGCCGGCGTCCAGCCCTGGCCGCGGCGGCCCGTCTCCAGGTTCTCGCGCACCGTCAGCTCGGTGAAGATGCGCCGCTCCTCCGGCACGTAGCCCAGGCCCAGGCGCGCGACCTCGAAGGGCTCGCGCCCCGCCACCTCCCGGCCGGCGAAGCGCACGGAGCCGGCGCTGGGCGGCACCAGGCCCATCACCGCCTTCATCGTCGTGCTCTTGCCGGCGCCGTTGCGGCCCAGCAGCGCCACCACCTCGCCCTCGCCCACCGCGAAGGAGACGCCCTGGAGGATGTGGGCGCGGCCGTAATGGGCGTGCAGGCCGGCGACCTCAAGCATGGCCATGCGTCGCCCCCGTGCCGAGATACACCTCCCGCACCTTCGGGTCGGCGCGCACCTCGGCCGGCGCCCCCTCGGCGATGGGGGTGCCGCGGTCCAGCACCAGGATGCGGTCGGCGTGGCGGAACACCACGTCCATGTCGTGCTCGGTGAACAGCACGGCGATGCCGCCCTCCCGCGCGATGCCGGCGGTGAGCTCCATCAGCGCCACGCGCTCGGCCGGGGCCATGCCCGCCGTCGGCTCGTCCATCAGCAGCAGGGCGGGGGCATTGGCGAGGGCGATGGCCAGCTCCACCCGCTTGAGGTCGCCATAGGCCAGCACGCCGCAGGGGCGCTGCGCCTGCCCGGCCATGCCCACGCGGTCCAGCAGCGCCAGCGCCTCGGCCGGGTCCTCCTTCGCCACGGGGCGCCACAGGTCCAGCAGGCGGCGACGGTGCGAGAGGAGCGCCATCTGCACGTTCTCCAGCACGCTCATGCTGCCGAAGGTGGCGGTGATCTGGAAGGTGCGGCCCACCCCCAGCCGCCAGATGCGCCGCGGCGGCAGGCCGGTGATGTCCTGGCCGCGCAGGCGCACCGTGCCGCCATCCGGGCGCAGCTGGCCGTTGAGCATGTTGAAGCAGGTGCTCTTGCCCGCCCCGTTCGGGCCGATCAGCGCCAGCAACTCCCCAGGGGCGACGCGCAGCGAGACGCCCTTCACGGCGTGAACGCCGCCGAAGGATTTCCGCAGGCCCTCCACCTCCAGCGTCATGCGCGCCGCCTGAACGCGCCCGCCAGCCCCTGCGGGAAGAACAGCACCAGCGCGAGGATGACGCAGCCCAGGATCAGCCGCCACAGCTCGAACAGCCGCATCAGCTGCTCATGCACCCAGGTATAGGCCAGCGCGCCGACCACGGGGCCGGACAGCGTCTGCACGCCCCCCAGCAGCACCATCAGCAGCGCATCCACGCTGCGCGGGATGGCCAGCATGGTGGGGAAGACCGAGCCCTTGGAATAGGCGAAGAGCCCGCCGGCGATGCCGGCCATGATGGCCGCCAGCACGAAGGCGGCCCAGCGGATGCGGAAGCTATCCATGCCGATGGCCTCGGCCCGCAGCGGGCTGTCGCGGCCCGCGCGCAGGGCGAAGCCGAAGGGCGCGAAGATGGCGCGGCGCAGCAGGAACGTCCCGGCCGCGCAGAGCACGAGCGCGAGGTAATGGAAGGCCAGCTTGTCCTGCGCCCAGGCCGAGGGCCAGACGCCCAGGATGCCGTTGTCGCCCCCCGTCACCTCCACCCATTGGAAGGCGGCGGACCAGGCGATCTGCGCGAAGGCCAGCGTCAGCATCGCCGCATAGACGCCCGAAAGCCGCACGCAGAACCAGCCGAACACCACGCCGGCCAGCCCGGCGGCGATGGGCGCCACCGCCAGCCCGGCCTCCATCGGCGCGCCCAGGTGCTTGGCCAGCAAGGCCGCGCCATAGGCGCCCAGGCCGAAATAGGCCGCATGCCCGAAGGAGGCCATGCCCCCCGGGCCCATGATGAAGTGCAACGAGGCGGCGAAGAGCACCATGATCGCCATCTCGGTCAGCACGATCAGGGTGAAGTCGCCCAGGAAGGGCGGCAGGGCCACCGCCGCCGCCAGCAGCAGGAGCCAGAGCGGGCGGGACCACCCGGGCGGCGCCTCCAGCGGCGGTTCCGGCGCATGGGCGGCGTGCTGCGTGCTGGGCGCGCGGCCCAGCAGCCCGTGCGGGCGCACCACCAGCACAACCGCCATCACCAGGAAGGCCAGCACCAGCGTGATCTTGGGAAAGACCAGGATGCCGAAGGCCTGGAGCAGCCCGATCAGCAGCGCCGCCAGGAAGGCGCCGCCCAGGGAGCCCAGCCCGCCCACCACCACCACCACGAAGGCCTCGGTGATGATGGACAGGTCCATGGCCAGGTTCACGCTTTCGCGCGGCAATTGCAGCGCCCCGCCGAGGCCGGCCAGCACCGAGCCCAGGAAGAAGACGGTGGTGAACAGGCCACGCTGGTTGACGCCCAGCGCCCCCACCATCTCGCGGTCCGCCGTGGCGGCGCGCACCAGGATGCCCCAGCGCGTGCGGTGGAACAGCAGCCACAGCAGCGCCAGCACGGCGGGCCCGACGGCGATCAGGAACAGGTCATACAGCGGGAAGCGCACGCCCAGGATTTCGGTGGCGCCCCGCAGCCCCGGCGCGCGCGGCCCCAGCAGGTCCTGCGGGCCCCAGGCCTTCAGCGTCACATCCTGCACGATGAGCACGACGCCGAAGGTGGCGAGCAGCTGGAACAGCTCCGGCGCCTTGTAGATGCGGCGCAGCACCAGCACCTCCAACAGCACGCCGATGGCGCCGACGATGAGCGCCGCCAGCAGCACCCCGCCCCAGAAGCCCAGGTGGCCGCGCGGCAGGTTCGTCACCAGCGTCCATGCGAGATACGCGCCCAGCATGTAGAGGGAGCCATGCGCGAAGTTGACGATGCGCGTGACGCCGAAGATCACCGTCAGCCCCGACGCCACCAGGAACAGCGACGAGGCGGAGGCGAGGCCGGACAGGCCCTGGACCAGCAGGTTCTCCAGCATCAGCCCTGCGGGCGCAGGGTGCGCACCACGTCATCCGGCGGCAGGTAGTTGCGGCCATCGGCGTAGCGCCAGTCCACCATGGTGCCGCGCCCGTTGCGCAGCGCCGTGCGGCCCACATAGGCGCCCAGGGTGGATTGGTGGTCAATCGCGCGGAACTCCACCTCCGCCTCGCCGAAGGCGGTGGGGAAGCGCAGGCCGCGCATCGCCTCGATCATCCGGTCGGTGTCGGTGCTCCCCGCGCGGCGCAGCATGGCGGCGATGGCGGTGACGGTGTCATAGGCCACCACGGAACCCAGCTTCGGCGGCTCGCGGAAGCGCGCCTGGTAGGCGGCGCGGAAGCGGCGATGCCCTTCCGTGTTCAGCTCCTGCCAGGGATAGCCGGTGACGATCCAGTTCTCCGGCGCCTCGTCGCCCAGCGGGTCGAGGTATTCGGGCTCGCCGGTCAGCAGGGAGACGACTCGGCGGCGCTCGAACAACCCGCGCGTGCTGCCCTGGCGCACGAAGTTGGTGAGGTCCGCGCCGAAGGTGACGTTGAAGATGCCCTCGGGGTTGGCGCCGGCCAGGGCCTGCACCGTGGCGCCGGCATCAATGCGGCCCAGGGCCGGGAATTGCTCGGCCACGAACTGCACGTCGGGCTTGGCGCGGGTCAGCAGCTCCTTGAACCAGCGCACGGAGGACTGGCCGTATTCGTAGTTGGGCGCCACCGTGGCCCAGCGGCGGATCGGCAGCTTGGCCGCCTCCTCCACCAGCATGGCGCATTGCATGTAGGTGGAGGGGCGCAGCCGGAAGGTGAAGCGGTTGCCGCGCGCCCAGACCAGCGCATCGGTCAGCGGCTCGCTGGCCACGAAGAGGCGGCGGTTCTGGTTGGCGAAGTCGCTGATGGCGAGGCCGACATTGGAGAGGAAGCCGCCGGCCAGCAGGTGCACGCGCTCGTTGTTCAGCAGCTCGCCGGCGTGGCGCACCGCGTCCTCCGGGCGGCCGGCATCGTCGCGGAACACCGTCTCGATCCGGCGCCCGTTGATGCCGCCGGCGGCGTTGATCTCCTCGACCGCCAGGGTCCAGGCGTTGCGATACGGGACAAGGAAGGCCGGCTGGGCGGAGTAGGAGTTGATCTCGCCCAGGCGGATCGGCCCGGTCTCCTGGGCCTGCACCGCGGGCGCGGCCAGCACGGCCCCGCCCGCCAGGATTGCTGCGCGACGCCCGAGCTTCATCGTGGTACTTCCCTGCCTGACAGGGGCAGCAAAGCAAGCGCGGGCGCGCGCCGCAAGCGGCTTTGCGCGACCGATTCACGCCTCCGGGCTGCGCCCTGCGGCGATCAGGCGCGGGCTACGCCGCGATCAGCCCGCCCATGTCCGCCAGCATGCGCAGGTGGAAGTCGGTGTCGCCGAAGGTCGCCTCGTTCACCGTCAGCCGCTTGAAGTAGTGGCCGGCGGCGTATTCCATCGTCATGGCGATGCCGCCATGCAGCTGGATGCTCTGCTGCCCCACCAGGCGCGACGCGCGGCCGA
Organism: Rubritepida sp.; assembly: GCA_041639675.1. Taxonomy (GTDB): domain Bacteria; phylum Pseudomonadota; class Alphaproteobacteria; order Acetobacterales; family Acetobacteraceae; genus Roseococcus. The sequence goes on from JBEQBS010000004.1 coordinate 22,406, forward strand.
GCTGCACCTTCACCGCATGCATGTCCCGCCGCCGCTCCGCCGCATCCTCGCCGCGCGAGGCCATGGCGGCGAAATAGGCCATGCTGCGCGCCTGCTCGATCGCCACCAGCATGTCTGCCGCCTTGTGCTGGAGCGCCTGGAAGGAGCCGATCGGCTTGCCGAACTGGGTGCGCGTCTTCATGTAGTCCACGGTCATGGCCTGGAGCACGTCCATGGCGCCCACCGCCTCGGCCGCCAGGGCGGCGATGGCCTCGTCCACCACGCGGTCCACCAGGGGCAGCGCGTCCTCGCCCAGGCAATGGGTGGCGCGGGCGTTGTCGAAGGCCACCTCCGCGGCTCGCTGGCCGTCCACCGTGCGGAAGCCCTGCACCTGCGCCTGGCCCTTGGGCACCAGGAAGACTCCCACCCCGCCGCGGTCGCGCCGCGCGCCGCCCGTGCGCGCGGTGATGAGGAAGTGGTCCGCCGTGTCGCCATGCAGCACCATGCCCTTGCGGCCGGTGATGGCCCAGCCGGCGCCGTCGCGCTTCGCCACGGTCTGCACGTCATGCAGGTTGTAGCGCGAATCGCGTTCCTGCTGCGCGAAGGCCAGCAGGCATTCGCCCGCGGCGATGGCCGGCACCAGCTCGGCGCGCAGCGCGGCGTCGGCGCCGTGGCGCAGCAGGCCGCCGCCCAGCACCAGCGTGCTGAACCAGGGCTCCAGCGTGATGGCGCGGCCCATCTGCTCGGCCAGGATCAGCATCTCCTCCGCGCCGCCGCCGAAGCCGCCATCATCCTCGGCGAAGGGCAGGCCCAGCAGGCCAAGCTCGGCGTATTGCGCCCAGAGCTCGCGGCTCCAGCCCGTCTCGCTCGCGGCATATGCCTTGCGCTGCTCGAAGCCATAGCGGTCCGCCAGCGTGCGGCGGATGGAGTCCTGGAGCAGCGTCTGCTCCTCGTTCAGGTCGAAATCCATCGGTCAGAGCCCCAGGAACGCTTTTGCCATGATGTTGCGCTGGATCTCGTTGGACCCGCCATAGATGCTCTGCTTGCGCCAGTTGAAGTAGATGCCGGCCAGGCCGAAGGCCCAGTCGGGCGCCACGTCCCAGTCGTTGGAGCCCTCGGCCTCGGGGTCGCCATCCACCCAGGCATAGGGGCCGGCAGCCTTCATCAGCAGCTCGGAAACGCCCTGCTGGATCTCGGTGCCCTTGATCTTCAGCACGCTGGTCGCGGGGTCGGGCTTGCCGGAGCCGGCGCGCTTGGTCTCGTTGGCGATGACGCGCATCACCGTCATCTCCAGCGCCTTCAGCTCCACCTCCATCTCCGTCACCTGGCGGCGGAACTCCGGGTCCTCGATCAGCGGGCGGCCACCATCCTCCGTCTCGCGCGCCAGGGCCTTCAAGCGGCGGATGCGCTCGCGGCTCGCGCCGACGCGAGCCTGGCCGAAGCGCTCATTGCCCAGCAGGAACTTCGCGCAGTCCCAGCCCTTGTCCACCTCGCCCACCAGGTTCTCCGCCGGCACGCGCACCTCGTCGAACCACACCTCGTTCACCTCGTGCCCGCCCTCGATGGTGATGATGGGGCGCACGGTGATGCCGGGCGTCGCCATGTCCACCAGGAAGAAGGAGATGCCCTCCTGCTTCTTCGCCTCCGGGTTGGTGCGGGCCAGGACGAAGATCCAGTCGGCGTATTGCGCCAGCGTGGTCCAGGTCTTCTGGCCGGTGATGACCCAGTGGTCGCCATCCTTCACGGCCTTGGTCTTCAGCCCGGCGAGGTCGGAACCCGCCCCGGGCTCGCTGAAGCCCTGGCACCACCAGTCGTCCAGGTTGCGCATGCGCGGCAGGAAGCGCGCCTTCTGCTCGGGCGTGCCGAACTGGATCACCACCGGGCCGCACATGTTGATGTTGAAGCCCAGCGGCGAGGGCGCCGGCCACATCTGCAGCTCCTCGCGGAAGATGTATTTCTGCGCCGGCGTCCAGCCCGGGCCGCCATGCTCCACCGGCCATTCCGGCGCCGCCCAGCCGCGGGCGTTGAGCGTGCGCTGCCACTCCACCACCATCTGCTTGGTGGGGGACTTGCCGGCGATCATGTGCTGGCGCGTCGCCTCCGGCAGCTTCGCGGCCAGGAAGTCGCGCACCTCCTGGCGGAAGGCGCGCTCGGCGTCGGTGAACTTCAATTCCATCGTCAGGCGGCCTTCTTCTGCGCCATCGCGGCGAAGGAGCCGCCCTCGGCGGCCAACTTCTCGATCAGCGCGGCGGGCTTGAGGTTGGGGTCGTTGGTCGTCGCGGCGTAATGCGCCAGCTTGTCGCGCACCGCCTTCAGCCCCATGCGGTCGGCCCAGAACATCGGGCCGCCGCGGAAGGCGGGCCAGCCGAAGCCATTGGCGAAGATCACGTCAATGTCCACCGCGCGCGCGGCGATGCCTTCCTCCAGGATGCGCGCGCCCTCGTTCACCATCGGCAGCAGCATGCGCTCCAGGATCTCCGCATCCTCGATGGGCCGGCGCTTCACCTGGTGCTGCGCGCTCGTCTCCTCGATCAGCGCCGTCACCTCGGGGTCCGGATGGCGCTGGCGCTTCTCGTCATAGGCGTACCAGCCCTTGCCGGTCTTCTGCCCGAAGCGCCCCTTCGCCACGATGGCATCGGCGATGGGCGCCACCGTGCCGCGCGCCTTGCGCACCGCCGCGCCGATGTCGAGCCCCGCGAGGTCGCCGGTCGCGCAGGGCCCCATGGCCATGCCATAGGCCTCCATCACCCGGTCCACATCCTGCGGCAGCGCGCCTTCCAGCAGCAGGCGCTCCAGCTGGAAGCCGCGCTTGCCGGTCATGCGGTTGCCCACGAAGCCGTCGCAATTGCCGACGACCACGTTCACCTTGCCGATGCGCCTGCCCACATCCATCGCGGTGGCGATGGCCTGCCAGGAGGACGCCTTGCCGCGCACGATCTCCAGCAGCTTCATCACGTTGGCGGGCGAGAAGAAGTGCATCCCCACCACCAGCTCCGGCCGCTTCGTCGCGGCGGCGATGGCGTCAATGTCCAGGGTGGAGGTGTTGGAGGCCAGCACCACGCCCGGCCGCGCCAGGGCGTCCAGCTTCGCGAAGATCTCCTTCTTCACCGCCATGTCCTCGAACACCGCCTCGATGACGATGTCGGCCTCCTTCACCACGTTCCAGTCGGTGGTGCCGGCCAGCAGCGCGCGCCGCTTCGCGTAGTCCTCGGCGGACAGCTTGCCGGAGGCGACGGTGCGCTCCCAGTTCGCCTCGCACTTCTTCAGCCCGCGCGCCAGCGCCGCCTCGTCCTGCTCCAGCACCGTCACCGGGATGCCGTGGTTGGCGAAGCTCATGGCGATGCCGCCGCCCATGGTGCCGGCGCCGATCACCACCGCGCGCTTCACCGGCAGCGGATGGGTGTCGGCCGGCATGCCGGGCACGCGCGCCGCCTCGCGCTCGCCGAAGAAGACGTGGCGCAGGGCGGCGCTCTGCTCGCCGGCCACCAGGCGCTGGAACTGCTCGCGCTCGATGTTCAGCCCATCCTCGAAGGAATGGGTCAGCGCGGCGCGCACGGCCACGGCGCAGCCCTTGGGGCTTTCCTGCCCGCGCGTGCGCTTGAGCAGCGCGGCCGCCGCGGCGTCGAAGGCGGCCAGGTCGGCGCCCTTGATGCGGTCCTCGCGCCGGCGGGCCAGGGTGAAGCGGCTTCCGGCGTTCTCGCGTGCCCAGGCGATGGCCGCGGCCTCCAGCGGGCCATCCAGCACCGCATCCACGAAGCCCAGGCGCTGCGCCTCGGCCGCCGGCACGGGCTCGCCCGAGACGATCATCTTCAAGGCCGCCTCGCCGCCGATGAGGCGCGGCAGGCGCTGCGTGCCGCCCGCGCCCGGCACGAAGCCGCGCTTCACCTCCGGCAGGCCCAGCATCGCGGTGGGCGCGGCGACGCGCGCATGGCAGGCGAGCGCCAGCTCCAGCCCGCCGCCCAGCGCCGAGCCATGGATGGCGGCAACCACCGGCACCTTGGAGGTCTCGATGGCGTCGAACACCTCGGGCAGCGAGGGCGGCTGGCGGGGCTTGGTGAACTCCGTCATCTCCGCCCCGGCGGAAAACATGCGCCCGGTGCCGATGAGGACGATGGCCCGTGCGCCTTCCTTCAGGCAGGCGGCGATGCCGGCATGCAGCCCGGCCCGCACGCCCGTGCGCAGCGTGTTGACCGGCGGGTTGGCGATGCGCAGGACGTGGATGTCGCCATCCCGGTCATGCTCGACGAAGACTTCCTCCATGGCCCGATCCCTCCGGCGATTTTGCCGGGAGCATCCCGCCGACCGCCTCGGGCGTCAACCGCCCGGGGCTGCGTGCCGCGCGGCCGATTCACGCCTGCGGGCCTGCGGCCCTCCGGCGACCGGACGCGGGATGCCCGTCAATCCAGGTCCAGCGCATACCCGGCCGAGCGCACGGTGCGGATCAGGTCCGCCTCGCCCTCGCCGTTGATGGCCTTGCGCAGCCGGCGGATGTGCACGTCCACCGTCCGCAGCTCCACATGGATGTCCCGGCCCCAGACGGCGTCCAGCAGCTGCTCGCGCGAGAAGACGCGGCGCGGGTGGGACAGGAAATGCTCCAGCAGCCGGTACTCGGTCGGGCCCAGGTGCAGGGCCCGGCCGGCGCGCGTCACCCGGTGCGCGTCCTGGTCCATCAGGAGGTCGGCGAAGGCCAGCGTGCCCTTCTGCGGCACGCTGGCGGAGCGCCGCAGCAGGGCGCGGATGCGCGCCATCAGCGCATCCACCGCGAAGGGCTTGGCGATGTAGTCATCCGCCCCCGTGTCCAGCGCGCGCACCGCATCGGCGTCCTCGGTGCGGGCCGTCACCATGATGACCGGCAGGTCGCGCGTGGCGGGGCGGCGGCGGATCTGCCGGCACACCTCGATGCCCGACAGGCTGGGCAGCATCCAGTCCAGCAGCACCAGGTCGGGCCGGTTCTCGGCGATGCGCAGCAGGGCCTCCTGCCCGTCCGTCGCCTCCTCCACCTGGAAGCCCTGCTTCTCCAGGTTGTAGCGCAGCAGCGTCAGCAGCGCCGCCTCGTCCTCGACGACGAGGATGGAGGGGCTCACCGCGCACCCGCCACGGCGGAATGGGAGGTGTCGCCCTTGGGCCGCTCCTCGCCCGGCATCTCGCCCATCACCGCGAAGTGCACGCGCTCGGCGATGTTGGTGGCGTGGTCGCCGATGCGCTCCATGTTCTTGGCGATGAACAGCAGGTGGGTGGCGGCGGTGATGTTGCGCGGGTCCTCCATCATGAAGGTCAGCAGCTCGCGGAAGATGCCGTTGTAGATGCCGTCAATCGGCTCGTCGTTGCGCCACACGGCGTCGGCCTTGGCGGCGTCGTCGCCCACCAGCGCGTCTATCGCGCCCTTGAGGTTCTCCTGCACCAGCTCGGCCATGCGCTCGAAGCCGTTGAGGCTGCCGGTCAGCGACTGGCCGGCCACCACGATGGCGCGCTTGGCGCCGTTGCGCGCGTAGTCGCCGATGCGCTCCAGGTCCTGGGAGATCTTCATGCAGGCGATGATGAGGCGGAGGTCCTGCGCCATGGGCTGGCGCAGCGCCAGCAGGCGCACGCAGAACTGCTCGATCTCGCGCTCCATCGCATCCAGCTGCACGTCGCGCTGCACCACCTCGGCGGCCAGGCCGGTGTCGCGGCGCACCAGCGCCTCGGCGCTGTCGGCCACCTGGCGCTCGGCCAGGCCGCCCATGCGCGCGATCATCTCGCGCAGGCGCTTCAGCTCGCCCTCGTAGGACTTGACGATGTGGCCGGGGGAATCCTGCGGCATGTCCGTGCTCCTCAGCCGAAGCGGCCGGTGATGTAGTCCTGGGTGCGCGGGTGCTTCGGCGCGGTGAACATCTGCGCGGCCGGCGCCACCTCCACCAGCTCGCCCAGGTAGAAGAAGGCCACCTGGTCGGCGCAGCGCGCCGCCTGCTGCATGTTGTGGGTGACGATGACGATGGTGAAGTCCTGCTTCAGCTCGTCAATCAGCTCCTCGATCTTGAGCGTGGAGATGGGGTCGAGCGCGCTGGTCGGCTCGTCCAGCAGGATCACCTCCGGCCGCACGGCGATGGAGCGCGCGATGCACAGCCGCTGCTGCTGCCCGCCCGAAAGCCCCATGGCGGAGGTGTGCAGCCGGTCCTTCACCTCGGTCCAGATGGCGGCGCGGGCCAGGGCCCACTCCACGCGCTCGTCCATCTGCGCCTTGCTGAGCCGCTCATGCAGGCGCACGCCGAAGGCGATGTTCTCGTGGATGGTCATCGGGAAGGGCGTGGGCTTCTGGAACACCATACCCACCTTCGCGCGCAGCTCGTTGATGTCCACGTCGTCGCCGATGAGGTTGCGGCCATCCATCAGCACCTCGCCCGTCGCGCGCTGGCCGGGATAGAGGGAGTACATGCGGTTCAGCACCCGCAGCAGCGTGGACTTGCCGCAGCCCGAGGGGCCGATCATGCCCGTCACCCGGCGTTCGGGGATCTCCAGGCTGATGTCCTTCAGCGCCTGGGGCAGCCCGGGCGCGTAGGTGAAGCCCAGCTTGCGGATGGAGATGCGCGAGGGCGCGGCGGCGGCGGCGGGCTTCGTCCCGATGCCGGCCATGGTGGCGGTGGTGGCGTCGTTCATCGGCGGTCAGCCCTTCCTGCGCAGCAGCAGCCGCGCCGCGATGTTGATGAGCAGCACGCCCAGCGTCACCAGCAGCGCGCCGGTCCAGGCCACCGCGATCAGGTCGGGGAAGCCGCTGTTGGCCTGCTGGTAGATGGCGATGGGCAGCGAGGCCATGGCCTTGCCGACCTCGCCCGACAGGATGTTGTTGCCGAAGGAGGTCAGCAGCAGCGGCGCCGTCTCGCCCGCGATGCGCGCGAAGGCCAGCAGCACGCCGGTGACGATGCCCGAGAGCGCGGCGCGCCAGGCGACGAGGGTGATCATCTTCCACTTGGGCGCGCCCAGCGCCACCACGGCCTCCCGCAGCGTGTTCGGGATCAGGCTCAGCATGTCCTCCGTGGTGCGGACCACCACGGGGATGACGATGACGGCCAGCGCCAGGATGCCGGCCAGGCCGCTGAACCCGCCCATCGGCAGCACCACCAGCTGGTAGATGAACAGGCCGATGAGGATGGAGGGCGCGGACAGCAGCACGTCGGACACGAAGCGCACCGCATGCCCCAGCGCCGAGCCGCGCGCGTATTCGCTCAGGTAGGTGCCCACCAGCAGGCCGATCGGCGTGCCGATGGCGGTGGCCGCCGCCGTCTGCAGCAGCGTGCCCAGGATGGCGTGGCGCAGCCCGCCGCGCGGCAGGGTGTCGTCGCCATAGGTCGTCGGCTCGAAGTCGCGGGTGAAGATCAGCAGGTCGAGCGAGGGCAGCCCGCGCCACAGCAGCGTGAGCAGGATGGAGGCGAGGAAGACCAGCCCCAGCGCCGTGGCGCCCAGGCAGAGCCAGCGCACCGCGGCATCCTTCAGCCGGCGGCGGCGGCCCAGGCGGCGCGCCGTCGCCTCGTCCCGCGCGGGCGCGGCGTGCATCGCCGTGGCGCTCATCACTTCAGCCTCGGGCGCAGCAGCCAGCGCGACAGCGCCAGCACCAGGAAGGAGATCACGAACAGCAGGAAGCCCAGCGCCAGCAGCGAGGACTGCTTCAGGCTTCCCATCAGCGATTCCGGGAACTCCATCGCCACCACGGAGGCGATGGTGTTGGTGGGGTCGAACAGCGAGGTGGCGAGGCGGTTGGCGTTGCCGATCACGAAGGTGACGGCCATGGTCTCGCCCAGCGCGCGGCCCAGCCCGAGCATGACGCCGCCCACCACCGAGACGCGGGTATAGGGCACCACCACCCCGGTCATCACCTCCCATCGCGTCGCGCCCAGGCCGTAGGCGCTTTCCTTGAACACCGGCGGCACCTGGTCGAACACGTCGCGCATGGTGGCGGCGATGAAGGGCAGGATCATGATGGCCAGCACCAGCGAGGCCGCGAGGATGGAGGTGCCGGCGAAGTTGTTCGACTCGAACAGCACGCCCACCAGGGGCAGCGCGCCCAGCGTCTCGCCGAAGGGCAGCTGGATGTGGTGCTGGATCAGCGGCACCAGCACGAACAGGCCCCACATGCCGAAGATGATGGAGGGGATGGCCGCCAGCAGCTCCACCGCCGTGCCCAGCGGGCGGCGCAGCCATTCGGGCGCCAGCTCCGTCAGGGTGAAGGCGATGCCGAAGGCCACCGGCACCGCGAACAGGATCGCCAGCACCGCGGTGACGACGGTGCCCAGCACCGGCACCAGCGCGCCGTAGCGCTCGCGCCCCTCCACCGGATTCCATTCGGCGGACCACAGGAACTGCACGCCGAACTCGCGGAAGGCGGGCAGCCCGCCGATGAACAGCGTCAGGATGATGGCGCCCAGCAGCGCGAGGACCAGCAGCCCCGCCCCGCGGCAGAGCCATTCGAAGATGCGGTCCCCGGTGCCGGAGATCCGCCGGCGCGCGGGCGCGGCCGGCATGGTGGTCGCTGACAAGCCTTGCACTCCCCCGTGGTCGCGGCGGGGCATGTCACCCCGCCGCGCCGGACGTCAAGCGTTCCAGATCGCCGCGCCGGCCGGCGTGCGCACCTGGGCCCAGCTGGCGCGCACCGCGTTCTGCACCGCCTCCGGGATCGGGATGTACTCCAGGCGGCGGGCGGCGTCGGCGCCGTTGCGGAAGGCCCAGTCGAAGAAGCGCATGGTGGCGCGCGAACCCTCCACGCGCTCCGCCGTCGGGTTGGTGGGCAGCAGGATGAAGGTGGGCGAGACGATCGGCCACACGTCGCCGCCGTTCAGGTCCACCAGGTCGGCCGCGAAGCCGGGGCGGGTCCAGTCGGCGTTGCGGGCCGCGGCCTCGAAGGCCGGCAGGGTCGGCGTGATGAAGTTGCCGGCCTTGTTGCGCAGCTGCGTCGTGACCAGGCGGTTCACCGTGGCGTAGGCGTTCTCGGTGTAGCCGATGGCGCCCGGCGTCTGGCGCACGGCGTTGGCGATGCCCTCGTTGCCGCGCTGGCCGTTGCCCACCGGCCACTGGATGCTGGTCGCCGCCCCCGGCCCGGTGCGCCACGTCTCGGAGACGCGCGACAGGTAGGTGGTGAAGACGAAGGTCGTGCCCGAGGCGTCGGCGCGATAGACCGGCGAGACGGGGAGGTTGGGCAGGGAGACGCCGCGGTTCAGCTCCACCAGGCGCGGGTCGTTCCAGCGCGTCAGCCGGCCCAGGAAGATGTCGGTCAGCACCTCGGGCGTCAGGCGCAGCGCGTTGTCCGCCACGCCGGGCAGGTTCACGATCAGCACCACCGAGCCCATGACGGTGGGGAACTGGATCAGGTTCGCCTCGCGCAGCTGCGCCTCGGTGCGAGGCGCGTCGGTGGCGCCGAAATCCACCGTGCGGTTGGTGATCTGGTTGATGCCGCCGCCCGAGCCGATGGACTGGTAGTTGAGCTGGATGCCCTCGGCGCGGGCCGCCTGGCCCCAGCGCTCATAGACCGGGCGGGGGAAGGTGGCGCCGGCCCCGGTGATGGTGACGGGGGACTGCGCGCGCGCCAGCGAGGGCAGCAGCGGCAGGGAGGCGGCGGCGAGGAAGGCGCGACGGTTCACGGGCGGTTTCTCCGGCTATGCTGGCGCAGGTGCTAGACGGCGCCGGCGACCCCCCTGTTGCAGTTCCGTGACGCTTCCGTGACATCACCGGCCCCAGACCAGCGCGGCCTTCGGCGGCACGCGCTCGCGCAGTGCGGCCAGGGTGGCGGCCGGCAGGTCCTGGCGGCGCAGCAGGCGGTCCAGCGCCTCCTGCGTCAGCTGCGGCAGCAGCGCGTGCAGCAGGGGGGCGGGCAGGCCGGGGCGGGCGGTCAGCGCCTCGGGCAGCCAGGGCAGGGCGGCGGCGCGGCCGGCCAGGGCGGCGAGCATGTCCCCCTCAAGCCGGGCGGTGCCGTTGCGCAGCAGCGCCAGCAGGGCCGGGCCGTCGCCGCTGCGCAGCAGGGCGCGGGCGATGCGGGCGGGCAGGTGCAGGCGGCGGGCCACCGCCTCCCGCGTGCGGGGGCCTGGGGCCTCCTCCACCAGGGCTTCCAGGTCGTCCTCGCTCAAGGCGCGGGACAGGCGGATCAGCGGCTCGCAGACCTCCAGCGCCGTGTCGCGCGCCAGGGCCAGCACCAGGCCACGCGGGGCATCGGGCAGGTCGGCCAGGGAATCGGCCAGGGCGGCGCGCACGCTGGCCTCCACGTCCTGGGCCAGCAGCAGCAGGGCATCGCGCGCCAGGCGCAGGCGGCGGGGGCTGTCGCCCTCATCGGCCATCAGCTCCGGCGCGCGGGCGCCAAGCTTGCGGGCCAGCGGCGCGCGGATGCCGGCATCGGCATCCTGCGCCAGCAGGCGGTCGGCATGGGGCGGGGCGCCGGCGTTCTCGGCCACGGCGCGGCGCACGGCGGGGTCGGCATCGGCGGCCAGCAGCACC
>JBEQBS010000005.1:0-31898 GCA_041639675.1 Rubritepida sp.
CCCCCCCGGCCCCCTTCAGGGGGCCGAAGCCAAGGCCGCGCATGCGGCCGCCCGGCGTAGCCGCTGCCCTGGGCAGCGGCGGTGATGGCACGAAAAAACACACAGGAGCAAGTACCGGCCGGCGGTGCGCGGTCAGCGCACCAGAGGCCGGTACTTGATCCTGTGGGGCTGGTCGGCGTCCTTGCCGAGGCGGCGCTTCTTGTCGGCCTCGTAGGCCTGGAAGTTGCCCTCGAACCACTCGACGTGGCTGTCGCCCTCGAAGGCCAGGATGTGCGTCGCCAGGCGGTCCAGGAACCAGCGGTCGTGGCTGATGACGACGACGCAGCCGGCGAACTCCATCAGCGCCTCTTCCAGCGCGCGCAGCGTGTCCACGTCGAGGTCGTTGGTCGGCTCGTCCAGCAGCAGCACGTTGTGCGGGGTGCGCAGCATCTTGGCCAGGTGCACGCGGTTGCGCTCGCCGCCCGAAAGGACGCCGACGCGCTTCTGCTGGTCGCTGCCCTTGAAGTTGAAGGCCGCCGTGTAGGCGCGCGACTGGATGGAGCGCTTGCCGATGTTGATGACATCGTCCCCGCCGGAGATCTCCTGCCAGACGGTCTTCTTGTCATCCAGGCTGTCGCGGCTCTGGTCCACGTAGCCCAGCTTCACGGAATCGCCGATGCGCAGCGTGCCGGAATCGGGCTGCTCCACGCCGGTGATCATCTTGAACAGCGTGGTTTTGCCCGCGCCGTTGGGGCCGATGACGCCGACGATGCCGCCGGGCGGGAGCTTGAAGTCCAGGTCGTCAATGAGGAGGCGGTTGCCATAGGCCTTGCGCAGCTTCTCGGCCTCGATGACCGTGTTGCCCAGGCGCGGCGGGGGCGAGATGAGGATCTGCATCTCCTCCGGCCCCTTCTCGTTCGACTTCTCCAGCAGCTCCTCGTAGCGGCTGATGCGCGCCTTGCTCTTGGCCTGCCGGGCGGAGGGCGAGCGGCCGATCCACTCCTGCTCCTGCGCCAGCGCCCGGATGCGGGCCGTGTCCTCGCGGTTCTCCTGCTCCAGCCGCTTCTTCTTCTGCTCGAGGTAGGAGGAGTAGGAGCCCTGGTAGGGGAAGCCGCGGCCGCGATCCACCTCCAGGATCCAGTTGGTCACGTTGTCGAGGAAGTAGCGGTCATGGGTGACGACGAGGACGGCGCCCGGGTAGTCGCGCAGCGTCTTCTCCAGCCAGGACACGCTTTCGGCGTCGAGGTGGTTGGTGGGCTCGTCGAGCAGCAGCAGCTCCGGCTTCTCCAGCAGCAGCTTGCACAGCGCCACGCGGCGGCGCTCGCCGCCCGACAGGTGCGTCACCGCGCTCTCGGCCGGGGGGCAGCGCAGGGCGTCGAGCGCGATGTCAATGCGCCGGTCCAGCTCCCAGCCATCGGCGGCGTCAATGGCCTCCTGCAGCTGGCCCTGCTCGGCCAGCAGGTCGTTCATCTCGTCCTCGCTCATCTCCTCCATGAAGCGTTCGGAGATCGCGTTGAAGCGCTTCAGCTGCGCCTCCAGCGTGCCGAAGACGGAGCGCACGTTCTCGCCCACCGTCTTGTCGGGGTCGAGGTGGGGCTCCTGCGGCAGGTAGCCGACGCGCACGCCCTCGGCCGCCCAGGCCTCGCCGCCGAACTCGGTGTCAATGCCGGCCATGATCTTCATCAGGGTGGACTTGCCGGCGCCGTTGGGGCCCAGCACGCCGATCTTGGCATCGGGCAGGAAGGAGAGGGTGATGCCCTTGAAGACCTCGCGCCCGCCCGGATAGGCCTTGGTGAGGTCCTTCATCACGTACACGTACTGGTAGGCGGGCATGGGCGGGCTCCTGTCTCGGGCCGCGTTCTAGCGCCCGTGCCGCCGGGGGGAAAGCCGCCCCGGCATGCGCCCGGCAGGACTCGAACCCGCAACCAAGCCGTTATGAGCGGCCCGCTCTGACCATTGAGCTACGGGCGCATCGGGGGCGGCCCGTTCTGGCAGGCCGCCCGCGCGGCATCAAGCCTTGGCCTTGTGGCGCTCCACCGCCTCGGTGATGAGGCGCCGCGCCATGGCGGCGTCGCCCCAGCCCTTCACCTTCACCCACTTGCCCGGCTCCAGGTCCTTGTAGTGCTCGAAGAAGTGGCGGATCTGGTCGAGCGTGATCTGGGGCAGGTCCTCGACGTCGTGCACGCCCTCGTAGCGCTTGGTGAGCTTGGAGGAGGGCACGGCGATGATCTTCTCGTCATGCCCGCCATCATCCTCCATCAGCAGCACGCCCACGGGGCGGCAGTTGATGACCGCACCCGGGATGATGGGGCGCGTGTTGGCGATCAGCACGTCAATGGGGTCGCCATCATCGCTCAGCGTATGCGGCACGAAGCCGTAATTCCCGGGATAGCGCATCGGCGTGTACAGGAAGCGGTCCACGAAGAGCACGCCGGCATCCTTGTCCATCTCATACTTGATGGGCTCGCCGCCGATGGCGACCTCGACGATCACGTTCACGTCGTCGGGCGGGTTCTTGCCGGTGGGGATGGCGTCGAGGTTCATGCGGCTCTCCAGGCGTCTTGGCGCGGGGCTTGAACCACGAATCCCGCCCCTTTGGGAGGGGGGCGGTTTTTCCTTCCATGCCGCGCGGCGCCCTGCCTAACCTTGCCGCATGCGGCCAGGCACAAGGCCGCGCGAATCCAGGGACGGAAGGGGGACACGGCGTTGATCACGGCAACCCTGCTGCTGGTCATCCTGCTGGGGGCGGCATCGCTCGCCTATGGCTGGGTGACGACGAAGGAGATCATGGCGAAGCCTGCCGGGAATGCCCGCATGCAGGAGATCGCCCAGGCCATCCAGGAAGGCGCCTCGGCCTACCTGCGGCGGCAATACACCACCATCGGCATCGTCGGCGCGGTGCTGTTCGTGCTGGTCTTCGCGCTGCTGGGCGCGGCGGTGGCCATCGGCTTCCTCATCGGCGCCGTGCTCTCGGGCGTGGCGGGGTTCATCGGCATGAACGTGTCGGTGCGCGCGAATGTCCGCACCGCCGAGGCCAGCACGCAGGGGCTGGCGGCGGGGCTGGACCTCGCCTTCAAGTCGGGCGCCATCACCGGCATGCTGGTCGCGGGCCTCGCGCTGCTGGGGGTGGCGGTGTATTTCTTCGTGCTGGTGGTGATCGGCGGCTTCGCCATCAACTCGCGCACCGTGATTGACAGCCTGGTGGCGCTGGGCTTCGGCGCCTCGCTCATCTCCATCTTCGCGCGCCTGGGCGGCGGCATCTTCACCAAGGGCGCCGATGTGGGCGGCGACATGGTGGGCAAGGTGGAGGCCGGCATCCCCGAGGACGACCCCCGCAACCCCGCCACCATCGCCGACAATGTGGGCGACAACGTGGGCGACTGCGCCGGCATGGCCGCCGACCTGTTCGAAACCTATGCCGTCACCGCCGTGGCGACGATGGTGCTGGCCGCCATCACCTTCCCCGACGCCACGCGCGCCGCGGCGATGCTGTTCCCGCTGGCCATCGGCGCGGTCTGCGTCGTCACCTCCATCATCGGCACCTATTTCGTGAAGCTGCCGGCCAACAACTCCATCATGGGCGCGATGTACCGCGGCCTGGTGGTGACGGGCGTGCTGTCGCTGCTCGTGCTGCTGCCGCTCTCCTTTCTGGTGATGGGCACGGGCACGCTGGTGGCGGGCGGGGCCAGCTTCACCGCCTTCAGCCTGTTCCTGTGCGGCGCGATGGGACTGCTGGTGACGGCCGCCATCGTCTGGATCACCGAGTACTATACCGGCACCGGCTTCCGCCCGGTGAAGTCCATCGCCGAGGCGTCGCAGACCGGGCACGGCACCAACGTGATCCGCGGCCTTGCCGTCTCGATGGAATCCACGGCCATCCCGGCGCTCATCATCATCGCCGGCATCATCGTCACCTACTCGCTGGCGGGCCTCTACGGCGTGGCCATCGCGACGACGACGATGCTGGCGCTGGCGGGCATGATCGTGGCGCTGGATGCCTTCGGGCCGGTGACGGACAATGCCGGCGGCATCGCCGAGATGGCCGGCCTGCCGCCCGAGACGCGCGTGACGACCGACGCGCTGGACGCGGTGGGCAACACCACCAAGGCGGTGACGAAGGGCTATGCCATCGGCTCGGCCGCGCTCGGCGCCGTGGTGCTCTTCGCCGCCTACACGCAGGACCTGCAATACTTCACCGCCAATGCCGCGAACTACCCGTATTTCGCCGGCATGGGCGCGGTGGATTTCTCGCTGGCCAACCCGTACGTCGTCGTCGGGCTGCTGTTCGGCGGCATGCTGCCCTACCTCTTCGCCGGGATGAGCATGACCGCGGTGGGCCGCGCGGCGCAGAGCGTGGTGGAGGAGGTGCGTCGCCAGTTCCGCGAGAAGCCGGGCATCATGGCCGGCACCGACAAGCCCGATTACGGCCGCGCGGTGGACATGCTGACCCGGGCCGCCATCCGCGAGATGATCGTGCCATCCCTGCTGCCGGTGCTGGCGCCGGTGGTGTGCTTCTTCGTGGTGAACGCCATCGCCGGCAAGGCGGCGGCCTTCGCCGCGCTGGGCGCGCTGCTGCTGGGGGTGATCGTGACCGGGTTCTTCGTCGCGGTCTCGATGACCACCGGCGGCGGGGCCTGGGACAACGCCAAGAAGTACATCGAGGAAGGCCATTACGGCGGCAAGGGCAGCGACGCCCACAAGGCCGCGGTGACGGGCGACACGGTGGGCGACCCCTACAAGGACACCTCCGGCCCGGCGGTGAACCCGATGATCAAGATCACCAACATCGTGGCGCTGCTGCTGCTGGCGATCCTGGCGCACGGGTAGGACCCGCGCGCCATCATGTAGCCGCGGCGGCTACTCCGCCGCCGCGGCCATCTCCTGCCACGCCGGGTTCAGCATCGCATTCGCGCCGCCGATCCGCGCCCGCGCCGTGAGGTATTCCGCCGCCAGCCGGTCCACCAGCCGCGCCGCCGGCTGCACGTCGTGGATGCCGCCCACGCTCTGCCCCGCGCCCCAGATGTCCTTCCACTTCTTCTTGCGGTCGGAGCCGAAGTTCATCGCGCTGGGGTCGCTCTGCTCCAGCTTGTCCGGGTCCAGCCCGGCGCGGACGATCGAAGGCTTGAGGTAGTTGCCGTGCACCCCGGTGATGAGGTTGGTGTAGACGATGTCCTCCGCCGCGCTGTCCACGATCATGCGCTTGTAGTCCTCCACCGCGCGCGCCTCCTCGGTCGCGATGAAGGCGGTGCCCATGTAGGCGAAATCCGCGCCCATCGCCTCGGCGGCCAGGATGGAGGCGCCATGGGCGATGGAACCGCTGAGCGCGATCGGCCCGTCGAACCAGGCCCGCGTCTCCTGCACCAGGGCGAAGGGCGATTGCGCGCCGGCATGCCCCCCTGCCCCGGCCGCCACCAGCACCAGCCCATCCGCCCCCTTCTCCACCGCCTTGCGGGCGAAGACCTGGTTGATCACGTCATGCAGCACGTGGCCGCCATAGGAATGGATGGCCTGGTTCACCTCCGGCCGCGCGCCGAGGCTGGTGATGATGACCGGCACCTTGTGCTTCACCACCAGCGCCAGGTCCTCCTCCAGCCGGTCGTTCGACTTGTGGACGATGAGGTTGATGGCGAAGGGCGCGGAGGGCCGCTCCGGGTGCGCGCGGTCATGCGCGGCCAGGCGCTCGCGGATTTCGTGCAGCCATTCGTCGAGCTGCTCGATCGGGCGCGCGTTCAGCGAGGGCATGGCGCCGATGATGCCGCTGGTGCATTGCGCCACCACCAGGTCGGGCACCGAGATGATGAAGAGCGGCGAGCCGATCAGCGGCAGGCGCAGCCGCCCCTTCAGCGTGTCGCGCAGGTCCATCGGCGTCGTCTCCCCGTTCGTTTCCGGGGAAAGGCTATCCCCGCTTGGCGAGGTCCGCCACCGCCCGCAGCACCTCCGGCACGCCCTGCCCGGTGGCGCCCGCCATCAGCATCACCGGCCTGCCGGCCGCGCGCTCCAGCGCCTTGCGGCGGGAGGCGACGGCCTGCGGCGTCATCGCGTCCAGCTTGTTCAGCACCACCACCTCGGGCTTCTCCGTCAGCCCGCCGCCGTATTCCGCCAGCTCGTTGCGGATGAGGCGGTAGGCGCCGGCGGGATCGGCCTGGCTGCCATCCACCAGGTGCAGCAGCACGCGGCAGCGCTCCACATGGCCCAGGAAGCGGGTGCCCAGCCCGGCGCCCTCGCTGGCGCCCTCGATCAGGCCGGGGATGTCGGCCAGCACGAACTCCTCGGTCGCGTTCAGCCGCACCACGCCCAGCTGCGGGTGCAGCGTGGTGAAGGGGTAATCCGCGATCTTCGGCCGCGCGGCGGAGGAGGCGGCGAGGAAGGTGGACTTGCCCGCGTTGGGCAGCCCGACCAGCCCGGCATCGGCGATCAGCTTGAGGCGCAGCCAGACCCACTTCTCCTCGCCCGGCCAGCCCGGATCGGCCCGGCGCGGCGCGCGGTTGGTGGAGGTCTTGAACATGGCGTTGCCGAAGCCGCCATCGCCGCCCTTGCACAGCAGCACGCGCTTGCCGGCCGCGTCGAGGTCGGCGATCAGCGTCTCGCGGTCCTCCTCCAGGATCTGGGTGCCGACGGGGACCTTGAGGACCACGTCGTCGGACTTGGCGCCGGTGCGGTCGCTGCCCGCGCCGTTGCCGCCCTTGCGGGCCTTGAAGTGCTGGGCGTAGCGGTAGTCAATCAGGGTGTTCAGCCCCTCCACCGCCTCGGCCCAGACATCGCCGCCGCGGCCGCCATTGCCGCCGTCCGGCCCGCCGAACTCGATGTACTTCTCGCGCCGGAAGGCGATGACGCCGTTGCCGCCGTCGCCCGACTTCACGAAGACCTTGGCCTCGTCGAGGAACTTCATGGGATGCCCTTCAAACGAGAACGGGGGCCGCGAGGGCCCCCGTCACGCATCGCCCTGCGGCGTGGATCACTCGGCGGCGAGCTTGATCGGGTCCACCGAGAGGTGGAGCCGGCCCTCGGCCTTGCGCTCGAACTTCACATGGCCCTCGACCAGGGCGAAGATGGTGTGGTCGCGGCCCAGCCCCACGTTGCGGCCCGGCTTCACCTTGGTGCCGCGCTGCTTGATGAGGATGTTGCCGGCCAGCACGTGCTCGCCGCCGAACTTCTTGACGCCGAGCCGCTGCCCGGGAGAGTCGCGGCCGTTGCGGGACGAGCCACCAGCCTTCTTGTGTGCCATCTGATGCTACTCCGGTTCAGGCCGCGAAGGCGCCGATGCGCAGCACGGTCTGGTGCTGGCGGTGGCCCATCTTGCGGCGGCTGTTCTTGCGGCGGCGCTTCTTGAGGATCAGCACCTTGTCGCCGCGGGTCTGGTCCAGCACCGTGGCGGTGATGGAGGCGCCGGGCACGGTGGGCGCGCCGATCTGCAAGCCGGCATCCGTGCCCAGGGCCAGCACCTCGTGGAAGGTGATGGTGGCGCCGGCCTCAGCCTCCAGCTTCTCGACGGTGAGGACCGAATTCGGCGTCACCCTGTACTGCTTCCCGCCCGTGCGGATCACTGCGAAGGTCATCACTCGCGCCCTTTGGGCGGGGAGGTCCGCCCGGAAAATCAGGAATCGGCCCTGGCTGGGGTGTGGCCCAAACATGGCCGCGGGCGGCACACGCGGCGCCGCCCGGGAGCGGTTGAATAGGGGCAAGGGGGCCGAGAAGTCAACCCGTCCCGTTGCCAGCGCCGGCGCATGGCCCTATAGGGCGCCCCAGGTCAGGACAGGTGGCGGAGTGGTCGAACGCGCCGGTCTCGAAAACCGGAGTGCCGGCAACGGCACCGTGGGTTCGAATCCCACCCTGTCCGCCACGGGCCCAGGTTTTCCGCGGGTTTGCGGGGCGATTTTCGGTCGTTTCCACCTTCCTTTCCACCTACCGGCGCGCGGTTGGACGCGGACGTTCCTGAATGACGGCGAAGGCGCAACATGCCGAAGCTGACCTTTTGGTTGCTGGTGCCTTGGAGCTACCAATCGGTCTTCCCCTTGCCACGAGAGAGGTCGTGCCCCTGGGCGTGGTGTAGGGTCTGACTGTCGCTGAGGCGGCGGTCACCGTGGTGGTTAGTGGCAGGGTTGGGTTGCTGGACCTCAACCCCTTGCTTTGGACCGACCACGATGACCGACGGGACGATGGCCCTTCGGGGCTTGCTGGAGAAGTCCGCCGACGCGTCGATGCTGCGCGAGATGATTGACTTCGCTGCTGAGCGGCTGATGGAGCTGGAGGTGGGCGGGCTCACCGGCGCCGCGCATGGGGAGCGCAGCCCCGAGAGGCTCGTGCAGCGCAACGGCTACCGGGATCGGGACTGGCAGACCCGGGCGGGCACCGTGGAGCTGCGCATCCCGCGGCTGCGCAAGGGCTCCTATTTCCCTGCCTTTCTCGAGCCGCGGCGGCTGGCCGAGAAGGCGCTGACGGCGGTGATCCAGGAGGCCTACGTGCAGGGCGTCTCCACGCGCTCCGTGGACGACCTGATCAGGGCGATGGGCATGGATGGTGTCTCCAAGAGCCAGGTGTCGCGGCTGTGCGCCGAGATCGACGGGAGGGTCCGCGACTTCCTGGCACGCCCCATCGAGGGCGACTGGCCCTACCTCTGGCTGGACGCCACCTACGTGAAGGTGCGCGAGGCGGGCCGCATCGTGTCCGTCGCGGTGACCATTGCGGTCGGCGTGAATGCCGAGGGGCGCCGGGAAGTGCTGGGCATGGCCGTGGGTGCCTCCGAGGCGGAGGCGTTCTGGCTGGATTTCCTGCGCAGCCTCAAGCGCCGCGGCCTGGCGGGGGTGAAGCTCGTCGTCTCCGACGCCCATGAGGGGCTGAAGGCGGCGGTGGCCAGGGTCTTGCGCGCCACCTGGCAACGCTGCCGCGTCCACTTCGCCCGCAATGCCCTGGCGCATGCGGGCAAGAGCCAGCGCCGCATCGTTTCGGCCTGGATCGGCACCGCCTATGCCGAGCCCGATACCGAAGGGGCCAGGCGGCAGTGGCGCACGGTGGCCGACCAACTCCGCCCGAAGGTGCCCACGGGGAGGCACTTCACCGTCTGTGTGTCGATGGTCGCAAGCCGTGGCTGCGGCCTGCGCCCCACCGCCCGGCGGCGTAGCCGGGCCAGATCGTGCATCATCTGCTCGAACAAGCCCAGCGACTGCCAACGCCGAAACCAGCCATGGACCGTGCGCCAGGGCGGCATTCCAGATGGCAGCGCGCGCCACCCGCCGCCCACCCGAAGGTGCCAGGCAATCGCCCGCACGACAGCCACCGTCGGCGTTGCTCCGCCGCTTCCCGGTGGATCCGCACGCTCCAGCCACCGCGCCACCTCCCGCACGGCATGCCAAGAAATCACCTGTTTCAGGCACGCCGCATGGCGTGCTCGATGCCGTTCCGTCCACATCTCTCCCACCCTTCCGCCCCGCCAGGCGGTTCACGGCGTTCACCTCAGGAGAAGATGGGGACGGACGGCTGAGGGCCGCTCACACAGGCTCTCAGACCCGGTAGTACAGAACCCTGCCGACCGGCAGGATCTGCTGCATGAAGTCGAAGTCGCGGATGTTCCGCGTCAGCACCGTGTGTCCGTTCTCGATGGCGTGCAGGTAGATGGCTGCATCGTTGATGGCGTGCAGCGTCTGGTGCGGCTGGAAGCCGCCCATGCGGTGGACCAGTCCCGACAGGATCCCCGCCTCCAGAATGACGCCGGGCGTGATGCCCTCGACGCGGTGCAGGGGAATGTCGTTGATGACGCCCGTAAGCTCCTTGAGCGCCGCCGCGGCCCCGGCCGCCCCGGGGGGCAGGCTT
The DNA here is from genome assembly GCA_041639675.1 of Rubritepida sp. Classification (GTDB taxonomy): domain Bacteria; phylum Pseudomonadota; class Alphaproteobacteria; order Acetobacterales; family Acetobacteraceae; genus Roseococcus. The sequence continues at coordinate 9,787 of JBEQBS010000005.1, forward strand.
CCGAACCAGTTGGTCAGCTCCGCGAGGACGACCGACACGTGGTATAGCGGGCGCCCTGCCAGCAAGGCGTCCACTTCCGGCGGCGTGCTGCCGTCCAGGGTGTCGAGGTAGACGGTCGTATCGAGCAGCACCGAGGAGCCGGTGGCGTCGCCCGGACCGACGAAGGTCAGGCCGGTGTCCGGGCGCCGCGGCAGCTGGCCGGTCTTCTTCTCCGGCTTGAGACGGCGTAGCGAACGCCGAAGATCAACCCTCAACTGCGAATACGCCCTTGGGCACCTTCCCCTTCCTGGCGAGCAAGCGCTCTCCGAAGTCGTCTTCCATCGCGACCTTCATCAAGGCGTAGGTCAGCAGGTCCGTCGTTTCCTTGATGCCCGCGCGCTGCTGGGCTGCAGCCACCAGCAGCTCCGGGAACCGGCCGCCGAGCTGCCTGGACCTCGGACCGCCGAGAAGCCCTGCCTCGTCGGCAGCCTTCCGCAGGCTTTCTCGCCGTCGTTCGACCACGGGACGCTCCGCGACTTCTGCCATGGCCATCTCCCGCGTTGGTAATGTCAAACATTTTGGACATTTTGTATAACAAGTCAAGTCGCGTTCCGTTGCCGCGAGGGGCGAGCCTGGGGCGCCTGCCAAGCTTTCCCCATGAGCGAACCCACCCTCGCATGTCGGTTCTGTCAGCTTTCGCGCCAGGGTTACCGCTCAAACAGGCTCTGAGTGATAGGGCCATCATTGGTCATGACCGGTTGCCAAGCCCATCAGATCGGCGCTCACCGGACCGTGACTGCCTGCGGCAGCGTAGGCAGCGGCGATGCCGAGGCTGCACATGTCATGGAGAAGCTGAGGGAACTCGCGCACCAAGCGGTCGCCGCTGATCCAGGCCACCCGTCGGCTTTGCGCCCACTGCGGACGCTCAGATCCGCTCGGCTATTTCTCCGACGCGGACATACGGTTAGCTCGGCCTGCCTAGCTCCAGCCCGCGAAGTTAGCGTCGATCTCACAGCAGCTTGGCACAGCGGCCACAGCGCCAGCATGGAAGTGAACCGGCATAGCACTCGGACGCCGATCATCGAGCTAAGCGTCGTACAGACAAGAAGCAGTGAGATCAGGTCGGCGCGCCGACAGCATGAACAATATCTTTGAGCGGAATGTCCGTTGCGCTGCGGAGGCCGGTCCCTTCGTTCCAGTTCGTGATCTCTACGCCCTGTCTTCTCCGGTAGATCAGCGGCCACCGTGGAACAGCTCGGCTGCATTGCTGCAGGGCAGAAACGGCTGTGGGCAGCAACCGAACATCCTTCCGTATTCACGCTCCGTTCTGCTACATGGGAGTGACGCGGACGAATCCGGCGGACTTGGAGCTTTCCGGCGGTTCAGGAGGGGGCGGCGGCGCCCAGGGTTGGTGAATGAGTAAAGTCGGAGCACTCAGGACCGTATCAGTGTCCAGGACGTCCCCCATGCGGACCTCCTCGCCTGGCAGGCTGCGATCGCTCCTGATGGACAGTTCCGAGCCGGTGCTGCTCCTGGGCGCCGGCGCCTCGATCACCTCGGGCATCCCGGCCGCGGGCAAGACGGTCGAGAAAGTGGCGCGCTGGGCGTGGTGCAAGGAGAACGGCCGCCACCCCGACGACTTCACCATTCGCCGGTCCGATTACTGGCCATGGCTCACCGCTCAGCCTTGGTACAAGCCGGACCTCTCGCCTGCCGATCTCTATCCTGATGCCATCGACAACCTATTGGGGGTGAAAAGCGACCGCCGCGAGTTCTTCGAGAAGCTCATCAACCCGCCGGAGGTGCCGCCCTCGCGGGGCTACGTCGCCCTGACTCAGATCCTCCACCAGGGATGGATCTCGACCGTCCTGACCACCAACTTCGATCAATGCCTCGAGCGAGCGGCGATCCAGCGGAATCGGCCCCACCGTCTGGTCAGCATCAGCACGCCGGCTGACTACGTGATGTTCAATTCGGCGCCGCACGACCCGCAGCTCGTATTCCTCCATGGGTCGGTGAAGCACTACACGGATAAGAACCTGACTGACGAGGTCCAGTCCCTCGACCCGCCGCTGGTCGAGCGCCTGCGGCCGCTGCTCCGCGACCATCCCGTGATCGCCGTCGGCTACCGGGGCGCCGAGGCGTCCGTTATGAACGATCTGTTTCTGGCGCAGGCCAAGTCCGGCGGCTTCCTTCACGGCGTCTACTGGTGCGTCCTCGAGAACGACCTGGACGGCCCTCACTCGCCTTTTGTGGAGCAGTTGGCGGACGCGATCGGCTCCAACTTCCAGCTCGTGCCGATCCGGGGCTTCGACGACCTCTTCGAGAAGGACCTGCTGGCCAGCATGATCGCCGCCGGAGCGCGGCCGACACGCCGTCCTTCCGGCCACAGCGTCGGCGGCATGCCTGCGGACATGCGCCCGCTCGACGGCCTCGACGTGTCGGGGTTCGAGCAGCCGCTGCTGCAGGCGCGCTTGCGGCAGTATGCGGACAGGACCGACCTTTGGAGGCCGGGCGATGTTGACGCCGCCTGGGTCGAGGAGATGACTGACCGGCTCGACCTCGTGCGCCCGGTCGGCGGGAGTGTCGCACCGACGCTCGCGGGTTGGCTGCTGTTCTCGCGCAACCCCTCGGCCGAATTTCCCCAAGCCCGGGTCGAGTTCCGCGCGACAGGTCCTGGCCATTGGCTCCGGGGCCGCTTTGGCGAGGATGTCGAACTCGAGCCGGCGGCTCGCGACGGCGACTTCACCGTGCGGCGGACCATCACCGGCAACCTTTGGAGCCAACTCGACGATCTGATAGACCTGCTGGCGCTGGTTAACTTCCAGTTCCGGCTTAAAGCCGAGGTGTCGCGCACGGTGAACGCGTACAACGCCATCGCTGTCAAGGAGATGCTCGTCAACGCGATCGTGCACCGTGACTACGACCGCGACGAAGCCGTCCAGGTCGTGGTTGAACCAAAATCGATCACGGTCACCAGTCCCGGCGGGCTCATCGAGGAGATCGCCGTCCAGGTCGGCGAGCAGTCCTTCCAGGACGCTATCGCGGAGCGGACGAGCCCGATCAAGGGCTATCGAAACCCCGCCATATCCGACCTCTTCTACGGCGGCGGCCAGATGGACCGTCGGGGATCAGGCCTCTCCGACATGGTCCTCGCGACCGTCAACAACAACGGGTCGGTGAGCTTCGGACCTTCGCCTGACAACACCCAGTTCACGGTCACCATCGAGGCGCGGCCGGAAGCCGTCGACGAGATCACCAACACCGCGCTGCCGATCGCCGAGGAGACCGTCCGCTACTCGTCGAACCTGATCCCCATCGAGACCATGCCGGCGAAGGTTTGGCATGCCGCGACCAGCGCCGGCTCCAACCGCAGTTTCTATCGAGCCGCCGAGGGTCTGGCGGTTCCACCGGGCCATGTGAGCGACGGCCGCTTCTACTCCCTCTACGACCTGGAGGAACTGGCCGAGGCGATGGTCACGCCCTTCGATTCCGGCGAGATCGAAGCCTTGGACTTCAACGAGCTGATCGCGTTGCCGGGCGGCGAGTCGATCGCCCTAAAGCTGCTTCATGAGCTGCTCTTCGAGCACCTGAAGACAAAGGGTCTCCAGATCGAATACGACCGCCGACGCGCCTACTTTGCGCGGGGTGACGAGCCGGAGCTCAAGGTCAGCTATCAAGGGCGCCTCCGCAAAGCGACCCGGACCGTGGTCAAGGCGCGCACCAAGCGCGAGTCCGATGACATCGTCTACTATGAGCACAAGGCGGTCAGCTTCTCGGTCATGCGCTTCGGCGGCGACTGGGCGGTCGTTTTGACGCCCGGATACGCCTTCACACGCGACGGCATCCGCAACCCGATCAGCCGGGAGCGAACCAACGCGCTCTCTACCCGCCGCGCGGCGCGGGACTTCAATCCGAGCGTTCTCCAGGACGTGTCGTTCTGGCTCGCGATCCTGTCAGGCGAGGCCGAGGGTCTGTTCGCCCTCGAGCATCGCCCCAACAACGACCTCGCCCGGTTCGCTCCGTCGGTACTCCTTTCCCACCGCACGCCGACGATCTCGTTCAACGTGTCAGCTTTCGATGAACTCACCCAGCGCGACACAGAGATCGACGAGGATCTCCAGAAGCTCGACGCCGAACTGGAGGCGCTCGCGCTGGAGCCCGACGAGGTGGAGGGAGAGGGCTTCGGCCGGGACGGGGATGATCCAGGGGAAGGTGAGCCCGACGATGTCGATTGAGCTCGCCATCGTTGAACTAGCCCCTCCGCGCCTCCAGTTCGGCGGCGCGAGCACGCACACCGATCCGAAGGTCGGACTCCTCTCCGCAGGTCCGTTCGACCTACGGTTCGGGTCGGCCCGGAAGGACCATGTTCATGTCGGGGTTATCGGCCCAGCCGAGCAGGTGGCTGCGGCGCGGCGCTGGCTGGAGCGTTGCAGCCGGGAGGTTCCCATCCTGGGCGAACCCAGCCTGCTCAAGAAGCCCTTTCCCGGCTTCGAGGAGGCCTTCCATAAGAAGCTGGTCGCTCCCGACGCGTCCTCGATCGCGCTCAACTCGGAGAACCACGATGAGCTCGCTCGCGCCTTGCAGGGCGAGGCCTACCAGGCCTTCCAACGGGTGGTCGATCTTTACGCCGACGCGCATGCGCGCCTGGCGTCGCGCGATCTGAACCGTCCCGACATCGTGCTGATGTGCATCCCGGACGATGTCTTCAGCAAGGTCAGCGCGGTCGAACGCAAAGCGACTGAAACAGAGCGCAAGCGCGCTAAGGAGATCCGGCGGGCCCGCCCAAGCAATCAGCTCGACCTGTTCGATACGCTCGACGAGGTCGAGCAGACGCCCGAAGACTTCCTGAAGCGGGACCTCAGGCTGGCGCTGAAGGCGCGCGCCCTCCGAAGCCGGCTGCCGATCCAGCTCGTCACGGACGCCTTGCTCAGCGACACGGCGAGAAACCAGGACCCGGCCACCCGCGCGTGGAACTTCGCCGTCGGACTCTACTACAAGGCCGGCGGCGTCCCCTGGCGCCTGCCGCCGACGGGGCCGGACACGTGCTTCGTCGGCATCAGCTTTCACCACTTCCGCACCACTCAGCGCGCCATCGTCCGTTCCAGCTTGGCGCAAGCCTTCTCGAGCGACGGTGAAGGGTTCGCCATCCGCGGAGAGGGTGTTCCCGTCGAGCCCGAACAGGGTCGCAACGTGCACCTCTCGGAGCAGCAGGCGTTCGAACTCGCCCAGAACGTGCTCGCCGAATACGAGCTGCGCACGGGCGGCGCGCCGCTCCGGGTCGTGTTGCACAAGACCTCTTATTTCGATCCCGCCGAGCAGGCGGGCTTCGCCGCCGCGCTCAAGGACACGCCGATCGTGTCGATGGTTACCCTCGTGCCCAGCCTGTTCCGGCTGCTGCGCTACGGCGCTTATCCTCCGAAAGTCGGGACGGTCTGCACGGTCAACAGCGACCGATCCTTCCTCTTCACGTCGGGTTTCATGCCCGAGCTCGGCACCTACCCGGGCCCGCACGTGCCCCAGCCGTTCGAAGTCCGCTGTCTTGGCGCCGAAAGCGCCGTCGCCGCGGCGCAGGACGTTCTGAACCTGACCCGGATGAACTGGAACACCGCCGACATCCGCGGAAAATGGCCCGTGTCCTTGTCCTTCGCCCGCCGGGTGGGCGGGATCCTGGACGAGTATGGCGACGACGACCTCGCCGAAACCTCGTTCCGCTATTTCGTCTAGGCGGTGCCCGCCTTTGAGCCGGTCGGGCCCACGTCGCGGCTCCCGCTCGCTAAGCCTTGGGTTCATCCAGATCAGGGTCTGCGCGCAGGTGGCGGGGTCACTGAGATCGGCGAGTATCGCATCAACCGCCTGCGGGAATGGAACGTCCGCTCAACGCGTCGATGCCGAAAGCTGCCAGGCCGCTTTCGGCCCTATGGCCGCCACCCGCCCAACCTCCGCACGCCGGCGCCGCCTCATCCTCCGCCAAGCCCCCGTCACCCCCGGTCGCACGCCCCCGCCGCCACCCTGGCATTTCCCCCCGCCGCCCCTACCATCCCCCGCATGCGAATCCCCCCTCCCCGCCCATGCTGACCGGCGAGCTGCGCGCCCAGGTGGACCGCCTGTGGGATGCCTTCTGGAGCGGCGGCATCGCCAACCCGCTGGAGGTGATGGAACAGGTCACCTCCCTCCTCTTCATCCGCCGCCTGGACCAGCTGCACACGCTGGAGGAGCGCAAGGCCAGCCGCACCGGCCGCCCCATGGCCCGCCGCATCTTCCCCGACGGCACGGACGGGCAGGGCCGCGCCTTCGAGGACCTCCGCTGGTCGCGCTTCCGCCACTTCGAGGCGAAGGCGATGTTCGCCGTGGTGGCCGACCGCGTCTTCCCCTTCCTGCGCGGCCTCGGCGGCACGGACACCGCCTTCGCGCGGCACATGAAGGACGCGCGCCTCACCATCCCCACCCCCGCCCTGCTGGCCCGCGTGGTGGAGATGATGGAGGCCCTGCCGCTGGATGACGCGGACCTGATGGGCGACATCTACGAGCACATGCTGGGCCGCATCGCCTCGGCCGGGCAGAACGGGCAGTTCCGCACCCCGCGCCACATCATCGCCCTGATGGTGGAGATGACGCGCCCCACCCCGCGCGACGTGATTGTGGACCCCGCCAGCGGCACCTGCGGCTTCCTCACCGCCGCCGCCGCCTTCCTGTTCCGCCACCACCCGGAGGCGCTGCTGGACGCCGCCACGCGCCGGCACATCCACCACGGCATGTTCCACGGCTACGACTTCGACCGCACCATGCTGCGCATCGGCACCATGAACATGATGACCCACGGCATCGAGGACCCGTCCGTGGACTACCGCGACAGCCTGGCGGAGGACCACGCGCGGGATGCCGGGCGCTACTCCCTGGTGCTGGCCAACCCGCCCTTCGCCGGCAGCCTGGACGCCGGCGCGGTGGCGAAGGACCTGGCGGCGGTGGTGAAGACCCGCAAGACGGAGCTGCTGTTCATCGCGCTGTTCCTGCGGCTGCTGAAGCCCGGCGGCCGCGCCGCGGTGGTGGTGCCGGACGGCGTGCTGTTCGGTGCCTCCAGGGCGCACCGGGAGATCCGGCGCCTGCTGGTGGAGGAGCACCGGCTGGACGGCGTGGTGAGCCTGCCGGCGGGGGTGTTCCGGCCCTATGCCGGCGTCTCCTGCGCCATCCTGCTGTTCACCCGCACGGACAGCGGCGGCACCGGCGATGTGTGGTTCCACGACATGGCGGCGGATGGCTGGAGCCTGGACGACAAGCGCCAGCCGCTGCTGCCCGAGGCGAAGCTCGGCCCCGTGCCGGCGGTGCCGCTGACGGCGGAGGAGCACGCGCGCAACAACCTGCCCGACGTGCTGGCGCGCTGGAACGACCGCGCGGGCGGTGAGCGCGCGCGCCCGCGCACCGCGCAGAGCTTCTGCGTGCCCAGGGCGGAGATCGCGGCGGCGGGCTGGGACCTGTCCTTGAATCGCTACAAGGAGGTGGTGCGGGCGATGACGGCGCATCGCGCGCCGGGCGACATCCTCGCCGACCTGCGGCGGCTGGAGGGCGAGATCGCGGCGGGGATGCGCAAGCTGGAGGGGATGCTGGGGTGAGCGCGTGGCCCGAAGCAAGGCTTGAGGACGTGGCGCGCATCGAGCGCCAGATGATCGCACCGGATGCCATCGAGAACGGCGCGACCTATCTGGGTCTTGAGCACATCGAGGCCGGCGGGCGCATTCTCGAACGGCCCAAGGTGAAGGCCGGAGACCTGCGAAGCACGAAGTTCGCCTTCGACTCGTCCCACGTCCTCTACGGCAAGCTGCGACCCTACCTTGCCAAGATTGCGCTGCCGGATTTCGCGGGCGTCTGCACCACCGAGATCGTGCCCATCCAGCCGGGACCGGATTTGGAGCGGCGCTTCCTTGCATACTTCCTGCGGCAGCCCGAGCAGGTGAAGCTGGCAGCGGCGCGGGCGACGGGCATCAATCTTCCGCGGCTGAGCCCGACCGAACTGGCGGCGCTGCGACTGCCGTTGCCGCCGCTCGATGCGCAGAAGCGCATCGCCGACATCCTCGACGAAGCGGACGCCCTGCGCGCGAAGCGCCGCGAGGCGCTGGCGACGCTCGACGAGATGGCGCGCGCCATCTTCACCGCGATGTTCGTTGCAAACCCGACGGCCAGGACTTGGCCAAAGGTTACGATTGGCAGCGCAGCGAAAGCCATGCGCACTGGCCCTTTCGGCAGCCAGTTGCTGCACTCGGAATTCACCGACGCAGGTGTTGCCGTCTTGGGCATAGACAACGCGGTCCGCAACAGCTTCGCGTGGGATGAGAGACGCTACATCCCTGAAGAAAAATTCCGCCAGCTTAGTCGCTTCCAGGTGTTTCCCGGCGACGTCATCATCACGATCATGGGCACGTGCGGAAGGGCGGCAGTCGTGCCCGACGACATCCCGCGTGCCATCAGCACGAAACACCTCTGCTGCATCACGCTGGACGTGGATCGCTGCCTTCCTTCCTACCTGCACGCTTGCTTCCTGCACCATCCGCATGTGCATCAGCAGTTGGGCGCAACAGCGAAAGGGGCTGTGATGCCCGGCCTCAACCTTGGCCTCATCCGCGACACGGAAATCCCCTTGCCCCCCATCGCTCTTCAGACGACCTTTGTTGAGCAGGTCAAGGAAGTGAGCACGTTGCGCGACAAGCATGGTCAGGCCATGGACCACCTCGACTCCCTCTTCGCCTCCCTCCAGCACCGCGCCTTCCGCGGGGAGCTGTAGCGCCATGGCCGCGCAGTTCGGCTTCCTCCTGCCCGGATGGCCCGAGCTGCACGCCGCCGCCGCGCGGGCCGAGGCGCTGGCCCGCGCCGATGCCCGCGCCAGCGCCTTCCACGCCCGCCGCTGCCTGGAACTCCTCATGGCCTGGGTGTTCCAGGCCGATGCCCGCCTGTCCCGCCCCTGGGGCGAGGGTCTGGCGGCGATGGTGGACGAACCCTCCTTCCGCGCCGTCGCCGGGCCCACCATTCAGGCCAAGGCGCTGTGGCTGAAATCCACCGGCAACCGCGCCGTCCACAGCCCCAAGCCCTTCCCCGAGGCCGATGCCCGCGCCGCCCTGGGCGAGCTGTTTCACCTGTGCTTCTGGCTGGCCCGCACCTATGCGCCAGGCGCCGCCCCGCCCGATGGGCTGCGCTTCGACCCCGCCCTGCTGCCGCCCCCCGCCGCCGCCGTGGCGCGGAAAAGCATCGAGCAGCTCCGCGCCCTGGCCGCCGAGCTCGCGGCCAAGGATGCCGCCCTGCGCGACGCCATGGCGGAGAAGGCCAGCCTGGACGAGGAGGTGGCGCGGCTGCGCGCCCAGGTGGCCCTGTCCGTCGCCGCCAGCAGCGAACGCCCCGACACGCACGACTATGACGAGGCGACGACGCGCGACCGCTTCCTGGACGTGCTGCTGCGCGAGGCCGGGTGGGACCCCGACGCGCCGGGCGTGCGCGAGGTCCCCGTCACCGGCATGCCGGGCCCCAGCGGGCAGGGCTTCTGCGACTACGTGCTGTGGGGGGAGGACGGCAAGCCGCTCGCGGTGATCGAGGCCAAGCGCACCCGCCATTCGCCCGCCAAGGGCCAGCAGCAGGCGAAGCTCTACGCCGATTGCCTGGAGCGCATGTTCGGCCAGCGGCCGGTGATGTTCTGCTCCAACGGCTACGAGCACTGGCTGTGGGACGACACCCACGCCCCGCCGCGCCCCGTGCAGGGCTTCTTCCGGCGGGACGAGCTGGAACTGATGATCCAGCGCCGCACCTCCCGCCGCCGCCTGGCCGATGCGCCGATCAGCGGCACCATCGTGGAACGCGCCTACCAGACCCGCGCCATCCGCCGCGTCGCCGAGGCCTTCGAGGGCGATGGGCGGCGCCGCGCCCTGCTGGTGATGGCCACCGGCGCCGGCAAGACCCGCACGGTGATCGCGCTGGCGGACCTGCTGATGCGCTGCAACTGGGCCAAGCGCATCCTGTTCCTGGCCGACCGCACGGCGCTGGTGAAGCAGGCGGTCAACGCCTTCAAGGCGCACCTGCCGGACTCCGCGCCGGTCAACCTGCTGGAGGACAAGGCGGCGCAGGGGCGCGTCTATGTCGCCACCTACCCCACCATGCTGAACCTGATCGAGGATGCGGGCGAGGGCGGGCGGCGCTTCGGGCCGGGCTTCTTCGACCTGGTGGTGGTGGATGAGGCGCACCGCTCCATCTACCGCCGCTACGGCGCCATCTTCCGCTGGTTCGACGCGCTGCTGGTGGGGCTGACCGCCACGCCCAAGGACGAGGTGGACGCCAACACCTACCGCGTCTTCGGGCTGGAAAACGGCATGCCCACCGACGCCTACGGGCTGGAGGAGGCGGTGAAGGACGGCTTCCTGGTGCCCATGCGCGCCGTCTCCGTCCCGCTGCGCTTCCAGCGCGAGGGCATCCGCTACGACCAGCTCCCGCCCGAGGAGCGCGAGCAGTGGGAGGACACCGAATGGGGCGAGGACGGCCCGCCCGACCGGGTGGAGGCCGAGGCGCTGAACCGCTGGCTGTTCAACGCCGACACGGTGGACAAGGTGCTGATGCACCTGATGACGCATGGCCAGAAGGTCGAGGGCGGGGACCGGCTGGGCAAGACCATCATCTTCGCCAGGAACCACGACCACGCGGTGTTCATCCAGCAGCGCTTCGATGCCAATTACCCGAAGCTGCGCGGCCACTTCGCCCGCGTGATAGACGTGCAGGTGGACCACGCGCAGAGCCTGATTGACGACTTCTCCGCCCCCGCCAAGGCGCCGCACATCGCCATCAGCGTGGACATGCTGGACACCGGCATCGACGTGCCGGAGATCGTGAACCTGGTGTTCTTCAAGCCCGTGCGCTCGCGCACCAAGTTCTGGCAGATGGTGGGCCGCGGCACCCGGCTGCGGCCCGACCTGTTCGGGCCGGGGCAGGACAAGCGCTTCTTCTTCGTGTTCGACGTCTGCCAGAACCTGGAGTTCTTCAGCCAGGACGGCCCGACGGTGGAGGGCGCGATGGGCGAGAGCCTGTCCACCCGGCTGTTTCGCGCCCGGCTGGCGCTGGTGGGGGCGCTGGGCGCCGCGCCGGACGAGGCCCATGCGCCGCTGCGCGCCGGCCTGGCGGAAACGCTGCGCGCCGAGGTGGCGGCGATGAACGTGCACAACTTCATCGTCCGCCCGCACCGGCGGCTGGTGGAGGCCTTCGCGCAGGCCCCGGCCTGGGCGGCCCCGGCGGCGGCGGAGCTGGAGGCGCTGGCCGCCGACATCGCCGGGCTGCCGACGGAGCTGGAGCCCGAGCGGCTGGAGGCCAAGCTGTTCGACCTGGACATGCTGCGCCTCCAGCTCTGCCTGCTGGGCGCCGAGGCCGGGCTGGCGCGGCTGAAGCAGAAGGTGCAGGACATCGCCGCCGCGCTGGCCGAGGCCACCGCCATCCCCGCCATCGCCGCCGAGATCGGGCTGATCACGCAGATCCAGGGGGAAGGCTGGTGGGAGGGGCTGACGGCGCCGGAGGCCGAGGAGGCCCGCCGCCGCCTGCGCGGCCTGATGCACCTGATCGAGGCGAGGCGGCTGCCCGTCCTCTACACCGACTTCGCCGACGAGATCGGCGAGGGGGTGGAGGTGCCCTTCGCGGGCTTCGTGCGGGAGGACGCCTTCGCGAAGTTCCGCGAGGCGGCGCGCGCCTTCCTGCGCGCGCACGAGGACCACGTCGCCATCAACAAGCTGCGCCGCAACCTGCCGCTGACGCCGACCGACCTGGCGGAGCTGGAGCGCATGCTGGCCGAGGCCGGGACGGCGCCGGAGCTGGAGCGGGCCAAGGACCAGGGCTTGGGGATCTTCGTGCGCTCGCTGGTCGGGCTGGACCGCGCGGCGGCGCAGGAGGCTTTCGCGGGGTTCCTGGCGGGCAAGACGCTGAACGCCCGGCAGATCGAGTTCGTGGGCATCATCATCGAGGACCTGACGCGCAGCGGCGTGGTGGAGCCCGGGCGGCTGTACGAGAGCCCCTACACGCGGCTGAGCGCCCTGGGCGTGGACGGCGTGTTCCCCGAGGCCGATGCGGCGGCGATCATCGGCATCCTGAACGAGGTGACACAGCGGGCGGTGGCGTGAACCGCGGCGTGTGGGTGCAGTCGCACCGGCCGGGCGCGCTGGCCCGGCCGGCAAGGATCCGACGGGCTGCTTTGGCCCAGCCGGAGTTCGGTCAGGCCCGCGTCTGCGGCGGAACGCTGCCCAGGTGTTCCAGCCGCACCACATGCTCGAGCACGGCGATGGGCAGGCAGCGGCTGGTGCAGACCCCCGCGCAGCGGCCATCCTCGTCGCGATCCGCCAAGCGGATCGCGAGCGCAGCCAGCGCCGCGAGGCTCTCCAGGGTCCGCGGGCGCAACATCACAGCCTGCTCCGCCAGCGTGTGGGCCGAGCGCTGCGCCCGACCGAGCAGACCCACCAGCCGGGCAGCCTCGAGACGCGACGCGCGGTCGATGACCCGCCCCAGGCGCTCGGCCTCGTCGGCCTGCGCCTGCGCGCTGGCGCACAGGCGCAGCAGCAGCGTGTCGTGTGTGGTGGGGGTGGAGATCGCCGTCCCCGCCACCCCGTCGCGCGGCTCGGGCCGCCCCGCGCCGTGTCGGCCGCGCATCAGGCGTCCTCCCCGTGGCGGAGGACGCGGCCGCGCACGGTGGTGAGGAACCGCCCCAGCACCGCCTCCTCGAAGGCGTCCTTGTCCAGGACACGGCGATGCCCGCCCACGAGGTCGTCCGACAGGCAGAACAGGTTGCCCGGCAGGTCGGTGACCCGCACGAACCGCGGCTTTCCGGGGTCCACCCAATAGACCCCCGGCCCCTCGAAGTGGCTGACGGGCAGGACGACGGCGCTGGCGCCCTCGCACAGGCCCAGGGCGCTCACGGCGCCGGTGACGGGTACGGTGCGCGGCAGGGGCAGCAGGAAGCCCAGCGAGCGCAGGGAGCTTGGCCCCCCGGACGTGCAGGGGGTATCGTTGGCATAAGCCATCATCATGCTCCTTCGGTGAGCATCGTGGTGGTCAGGCAGGACCGGGCGTTGCCGCGCCCGGTCCTGCCGTCTCCGATACAAGTGCATCGGTCCGCTATATCTGGTACGGCATTCCCATGACGTCAACAGAAAAAGCAGATCATGGGTACGACAAGAATCTTGACGGCGGAGATGCTCTTCCCGAGCCAGGGCTGAACCGACCCGCGTTGTCCCTCATCACGGCGCCGCTGAGCCGCGCCGCCCGCGCGGCGCTGCTGTGGAGCCAGTACGACCTCGCCGACCGGTGCGGCGTCAGCCGGGTCGCCATTGCGGACTGGGAGCGGGGACATTCCAGGCTGCAGCGGCGCAACCTCGCGCGGGTGCAGGCCGCCTTCGAGGCGGCGGGCATCGTAGTCCTGACACCCGGGGCGGCTGGCGCTGATGACGGACATCCCGGTCCGGGCCTGCGCTTTCCCCCGGACCTACCGGCCGGGCCTGGGATTGGGCTCACCGACAACGCCCTGCCGGACCCGCCGCGGCGGCGCGGGCAGCGGGCGCGCACCCATGGGACCGATGACGCCTCGGGCGGGTGATGGCGAGGTCGGTCGTGACGATGGGATGTTGCCTGCGATGCGCTTCTCCTGCGCAGGCAGCGCACCCGCCTCGGCTGGCACAAGGGCAAGGCTGGCGAGCCGTGCCGTGATCTTCGCAGGGGATTCGCGCAGCAGTCGGTGCAGCGAGCCGACCACGTAGAGGCGCTGCGCCGCGCGGTCCCAGCCCTCCAGGACGAGACGGCCTCTGCTCGATCCGGGATTGTCGGCAGCTCCGATGGCGCTCCCATTCGGGACGACGGCCACCCGCACGCCCAGTCCGCGCAGACGCTGCCGTAGAGCCTCTGCATCACGGACGGCCGGGTCGTACCAGGCGCCGCGCAGCTGGTGAACCAGCAGGGGCAGGTCGAGCGGTGAGCCGCGATGGTCATGCCGCCCGCGCTCCAGCGCCCGGCGCTGGTCGCTGGAATAGACCGCCCGCGGCCGGACACGCTCGCGCAGCCCGGCCGCCACCAAACGGTCGGCGAGGCGACGTTGGTCGGCATCGCCGCGATCGAGGTGATCGAGGACCGCCCGGTTCCAGCGCCCCTGCACGACGGGGTGCCCGTACCGAAGTTCCGCGGTCCTGGAGACCTTCTCGTGCCGGGCGCGCCAGTGGCGGCTGTCGAGCACGCGCAAAGTGACGGGGTCCACCTCGCCCACCAGGGCATGCCAATGCACGTCGGCCCGCTCCGCCTCCGGTGGTAGGGGCGCGCCAGTCCTGCGGGTCAGGCGCGTGGCGGCCCGTCCCTTGTCGTGGCGCACCAGCAGCGCGGCGGCGGGGTCGAACCCGAACTCCGTGCCAAGTGCGTGGAGGATGTCTGTGGCATCCGCGTCATTGAGTTCCTTTGCGGGCGAGAGCGTGTAGTGCCGCACGGCATAGGTCGCGCCTGCATGACGCGCGGTGGCGACCATGTCGGCGACATCGGCCTCCGTGCCCTGCACGATTGCGACGCGGTCGTTGCCGTCGCCGCGCAGGACGTGGTCCAGCACCGGGCCTGCGCCGCTGCTGCTCCGGATGCGGGTGGCAGCGATGATCATGACTGGGCTCCCGACCTGGACGATCCGGTCCTTGCCCGCGGGGTCGTCGTCCCGCCTTGAGGCTTTCGCCGTCCGTGCCTGGGTCGCAGCACGGCCCCGAGGTCGGCGCGCAGGGCGGCGAGGTCCGCGGCCAGCGCCGCCAGCGCGTCTGCCGCCTGGGCGATGCGCCGGTTCTGCGCCGCGTCACCACCCCGCCTACGCGCCTCGTGCACAGCCTTCGCGATCTGGTTGACGTTCGCCCCGACGCCCGCATTGAGGTCCCGTGCCAGCTTGTCGAGGTCGGCTCGCCAGGCGCGCGGGTCATCGCCCGTCGTCACGGCCTGATCGGCCAGGGCGCGCAGCCAGCCCGACAGGCTCGCCGCGCCGCTGTCCCTCGCCGCCTGGCGCCAGCGGGTCAGTTCATCCGGCAGCACCCGCACCCGCAGCCGATCCGCCCGCAGCACCCGGCCGTCGTCACCGCCAGGCGGCGTGCGCCCACCCCGCCCTGCCCCTGCCGGCGCCGTCCCGGCACCCTGCGCCCGCCCTCCCGGCACCCTGCCCGCAGGGTGCGGCACCCCCGTTGTCGCGGCGCTGCCGCCCCCGTCCGCTGCTTGCCCACAATGGTCCATCGCCCTGGTCTCCCAGAGGTGCACCGGTGGTGCCGCGGCGGACGGGACAGCATGTCCCGGGCTCTTGCCTGCCGGACTGGCGCCGTGCCGCGTAGGCACAACCGCCAAGCCTGGCTCCCCGCGGCCATCCCCACCGATGACCCCTGGCATCAGGCTCAAGCCCAGGCTTGCAAGAGACCGGATCTCGCAGACGTCATGGCCTGGGGATAGGCGTCTTCGCGGCAGGGGCCACTGCGAGGCATCCTTGGCCCGGGTCAGTTTCCACTCGGCACCGGCCGAGGCGGGACGCCGGAAAATCCCAGAAAAATGCCCCCGCCTACCGCGACGACTTGGGTGTCCGGGCCCGCTTGGACGGGGTGGGGCGGCCAGCACCCTTCGCGGCGGCGGCCGTACCTTTGGACGCGATCGCGCCCGTCCCTCGGGACGCGGTCTCCCCGCCGCCGCCGCCCGCCCCCTCGTGCAGCACGGCGCGCAAGAGTGCCACCGCGAGGCGGTGGCGGTCTGGCGGCAGCAGCGCCACGAGATCGAGGAGATCCTGGAGGTCACGGTGCAGGCGGGGCTGGTCGGCAGGTCCGTTGCCCGGCTGGGCGGTGTCGATGTCGGCGGCGACGCCGAGCAGCCTGTCGGGCGTGGTTTCGAGCGCCCGGGCGATGGCGACCAATACGTCCAAGGCGGGCTCGCGGATGCCGTTCGAGTAATTGGAGTACCGCGGCTGTCCCAGGCCCGCGCGCCGGGCGACCTCGGCGTCCGACAAACCGAGATGCCTGGCCCGGGCGCGTAGCCGCTGCGCGAACGGGGGGAGTGCTCCAGCATCATCGGCGGCGGGCGGCATCTCGGCTGGACGGGGCGTCTCGTTCCCGCCCTTGCCGCCGCCCTGCTTGGCCCGTGTGCCCTTGGTTCCTGCCATGGCCATGCTGCCCTCCCGCCTCCGCTACTTCCAACAGCGATAACACGGACCGTGCATCTCGGCGTGTTGCCTCCGGCGTCGCGGGGAGCCGGACACGGCGCCCGGCAGACCGACCATGGCGCGACCGCGCACTGGCAGCGCTGGCGCGGCGCCCTCGCTGGCGCCACGTGACACCGACCGCGCCGTCCCGGTTGTGGCGGACCGGGCGGCCGGGTGTGCCTGCCAATGGTCGTGTATCCGTTCAATACGTTTCGTGTTGCTTTCCATCCCGCACCCGGGCTACCGGTACGCCCACGCCGCCCTGGCCCGGAGATGCCGATGCCCCTCATCCACTCGCCTGACACCATCGAGCGCAGCGCGCGCGCCCTGCACGACGCCGCCGCGCGCTACGAGACCCTCGCCGCCGACCTGCGCCGCATGGCCGCCAACACGGCGCCCACGCCCGCCGAGCTGACCGCGGCACCCCTGCTCGAGGGCTGGCGCTGGCATCAGCAACCCGTGCCGTTCCTCGTCGGCACCGTCCAGGGGCACCCCCGCCTGGCGGACGGGCCGGTTTCCACCTCGCCGGTCATCGTCCATTCCCCCGCGCATTCGTGGGTCAGGACAGTGTCGCGCTTCTACGTGCTCGGGCAGCCGGATCCGCAGGCCGGAGCGCTGCGCCGTGGCTGAGCCGAGGGAGCAGACGTGGTCGGGCACGGAGGACGACGAGGCCGTCTTCGACGATGAGGCGGAGCGGAGCGCCATGGCCGAACTCGGGGCTGGCCTCTCCCTCGACGATGTCGCCCTGCCGGAGGACGCACCCCCCAGCGCCGAGGCGCTGTGCCGGGAGCGCGGCGCCGCCAGCCTGTGTGCCTTCCTCATGCTCCAGCGCGCTCTGGCCGCCCGGCCCGGCTTCCTCGCGACGGCCTCTGCCCCGAGGAGCATCTCCCTGCTCCGGGTGCCCTCGCTCGAGTGGCTCGACGACGTCGGCTACGCCTGGTCGTGCGTCACCGAGGAGCACGACCGGCAGGCCGAGCGGGGCGAGATCGCCGCACCGGAGTGCGAGCTGGGCGACCCGCGGCTCGTGGCGGTGCGCGTCCGCCAGCAGCACGGCAGGCGGATCGGCCCCCGCCGGGGCGCCTATGTCATCCGCGTCCGCGGTGCGGCGCCGCGCATGGCGGAGGCCGAGTTCCTCAGCGCGCTGTCCCAGGGCCGCCCCGTCCACGTGCTCGCCGCCGACCCTGCCATGGTCCATCCGACGGTCAGGCTCGGCGTGCAGCAGGGTCTGCGCATCGGCCTGCCCGACGCCGCCCTGCTCCTCGACCTCGCCCTGCTGCTGCGCGGCGAGGCCGAGGGTGGCGGCGCGCCTGCCATTCCGCCCGTCGTGCCACCGGGGCTGGCAGGCCGGGCCGCAGAGGTGCTGCCGCTGCACCTGCTGCTGGCCGACCGGCCCGGGGCGTCGGCGCAGCAGATGCTCGATCACTTCGACCGGATGCTCGACCCCCGTCACGCAGCCTGGACGGAGGAGGCCGACCCGGCGGGCGATGGCGGGGCCGCGCGGTCCGTTGCCAAACGCGACCTGCGGCGGGAGGTGCGGCTGGACGACCTGCCAGGAATGGGTGCCGCCGGGCCCTGGGCACGGCAGGTCGCGGCGGACTTGCGGGCCTACAAGTTGGGTACCCTGCCATGGACGGAGCTGTGCCGCGGTGCCGTGCTCGCGGGACCACCCGGCACGGGCAAGAGCACGATCGCCCGGGCCATCGCCGCGGAGGCCGAGGTACCGCTGTTCACCGGCAGCTTGGCCGAATGGCAGGGCAGTCGGGACGGACACCTGGGCGACCTGCTGCGGAGTATGCGCGACTGCTTCGCCGCCGCCCGTCGTCAGGCGCCCTGCGTGCTGCTCATCGACGAGGTCGACAGCTTCCCGAACCGGGCTGCGGTGCGCCACCGGCACCGCGACTACGTGCTGCAGGTGGTCAACGGCCTGCTCGAGCTGCTGGACGGCGCCGTGCCGCGCGACGGGGTGGTGGTCGTGGGCACCTGCAACGATCCGTCGGACCTCGACCCCGCCCTGCTCCGACCGGGCAGGCTCGAGGAGGTCATCCCCGTGCCGCTGCCCGACGCCGAGGCGCTTGTGGAGATCCTACGGGTCCATCTCGGCCTCGGGCGTGGGGGCGGCGACGGAAGTGTCGATCACGGCATGCCCGTCTCGGAGGACGACCTCCTGGACCTCGGCCATGCCGCGCTCGAGCGCGAGGCGACGGGTGCGGTGGTCGAGCGCTGGTGCCGCGACGCCCGGCGTCGGGCGGCTACCCAGGGCCGGGGCGTGACCGCCGCGGACCTTCGGACAGTCCTTGGACCAGGGCGGCCGCCGGTCACGCCTGCGCTGCGCCATCGCACAGCCCTGCATGAGGCGGGGCACGTGCTGGCTTATGAGGCGGCCGCGCCGGGCTGCGTGCTCGAAGCCCGCCTCACCCTGCGCGGGCCGCTCGCCGGGGCAACCGAGCTGCATCCCGACCGCAATCCGGCCGTGCCGCCGCTGCACACGCCGCGCAGCCTGTGGCTGACCTTGCGCGCGCAGCTCGCAGGCCGGGCGGCGGAGGAGGAACTCCTGGGCGTGGCATCCTCCGGCGCGGGCGGCAGCCCGCAGTCGGATCTGGCCATCGCCACGCGGATGGCGCTGACGTTGCTGGGCGCGCATGGGGTGGGGTGCGAACCGGAGGCGCTGTGCTGGCATGGCCCGCCAGAGCACCTGTCGGACCCTGGCGCGCGGGCGCTGCTGCTCCCCGACCTGCGGGAGAGCGTGCAGGAACTGCTGGCGAACGCCTACCTGGGCGCGCGCGATCTTGTGCGGGCGAACACCGCCCTGGTCAACGCGGTGGCCGACGCCTTGCTGGCGACGGGCCGCCTGGACGGCCAGGACATCGCAACGCTGCTGGGGGCGCACGGCATTAGCGACCCCGCCGCCGATCCGTACGAGCCGGAGGGCGCGCAGGCCGGGGAGGCGCGGCGATGAGGGGCGCGTTGTCTCGAGGGGGTGGGGATGCAGGGATGAACTCGATGGCAACTCCATGGTCGGACGGCACCCGAATTGGGCGCTTCATCATCATCAGGGACGCCGATGGCGTCTGTCACGCGATCTGCGCATCCGCTGTCGCCGCGCTGTGCGAGGGCGCGGACGGGGCGACCGTGCTGCTCCTCAGCGGCGGGCGCATGCTCAGGGTCGAGCAATCCCTGCCCACGGTCCTGGGCTGGCTCGAGGTGGGGGCACGGGCATGACCCGGCGCGCATCGTCGGCCGGGACGGATCGGCCCGTGCTGCCCACCAGCGACGCGTGGGCTGCAATGTCCCCGGACGCGATGCCGGACCTGGCCACGGTGCCCAAGCCGCCCTCCGAAATGCAGGGTGCGGAGACCGCGTCGGCAGGGTCCGGCCACCCCGCCTGCGCCACCCCACCAACGCGGACGGAGGGGCGCTTCACGCTCTACCTCGTCACCGAGATCGCCACCGGGCGCGGCTACGTCGGCGTCACCCAGCAGGTGCTGGCGGCACGGATGGCAGGGCACTGGCGGCACGCCTCCCGCATCCACCATCGCCATCGCGATGGGTCATTGGGACAGGCCCTGCGCCGCGCCTTCCTGCGTGGCATGCGCTTCGCCGACCTCTTCGCCGTGCGGGTGCTCGAGGCGGTGGACGATGCCGCCCTGGCCCGGACCCAGGAGGCCGCCTGGATCGCCCGCCTCGGAACCATGGCACCCCAGGGCTACAACCTCCTGCCCGGTGGTGCCTCCCTGGGCGGGCCCAGCAACAGCCAGCCCGTCACCGTCCGCCTGCCGGGCGGCGAGGCGCAGGACTTCCCGTCCTTCGGGGCGGCGTGGCGCTGCTGGCGCGGCGCGTGGCAGGCGGCCCCAGCGGCGCAGCGGCGCGTCTGGGCCGCCCAGGGACTGCACCTGCCAGGACTCGGCTTGGCGCATGCGCGCATCGGCCTGGGCTGGCCGGTGCAGGAGGCGTTGGGCCTGGCGCCGCACGGCGACCGGCGGGGCGAGCGCATCGACGGCGTCGTGGCCTATGGTCGGCACCACCGGCACCTGCGCGACCTCGCCGACCTGGCGCCGGTGGCGACCCTGCGCTCGCGCCTGCACCGTGCCCGGCAGGCCGGGCTCGGCGCGCAGGCCGACCTCGCCGCCGATCGCCGGCGCCATGGTCAGACCAGGCAGGCGCGGCGGAGCGTGCTGCTGCCGGAGCCAGCCGCGCCCGACGGTCACCGCCACCTCACGCTCCGTGACTTGGCCCATCGGAGCGGCATCGCATTCGCGACGCTGCAGCACCGGCTGCGGGGGCTGGAGCGAGCGGGCGCGAACCCAGCGGCGATGCCGGGCGCCGCGCTGCTTGCCCGCCTGCTGGCGCCCACCACGGACCGGCGCACCATGATCATCGTCCGCATACCGGGCGGGCGCGTCCTGCGCGGTGGGCAGCGCGAGCTGGCGCGGCTCGTGCAGGACGATCCCGAAGTGCAGCCGCTGCGGGTGGAGAGGCTGAGCGAGGATGGCATCCGCAGACGGCTGCGGCTGGTCGGTGCGGGCGCGGGACAACCGGCGCTGCGCTGGGCACTCGGGCTCGTCGGTGGACGGGCGCCGATAGATGGCAAGGAGGAGACGCGGCGCGGACGGAAGTCGTGACCGGCAGGCATCGCAGTGACGCCTATGCAGCCCGTCGACAAGGCTGGCGGCGAATGGGCCGCGGCGACCGGTTCCGCTTGTCAGGGCCGGGCTTCCGCGCCCTCCTGCGTCTTGCCCGGGCGTGGCGCCTGACCTCGGCACAGCAGCGGGCAGTCCTGGGTGGGGTGGCGCCAGCGACATGGTTGACCTGGAGGATGCAGGCCCGGCGGGGGCGCGTGGTGGTCCTCCCGGAGGTCGTGCTGCTGCGGCTGTCGCTCCTGCTCGGCGTGGCCACGGCGCTGCAGGTGCTGCTCAACAGCGACCGCGATGTCGTCAGGTGGCTGCGGCGGCGGAACCGGCCCCTGGTCCGCGGGGGACGGACGCCGATCGCGGTGATCACAGCAGCATCGCTGGATGATCTGGCACGGCTGCGCCGCAGCCTGGGCGCAATGGCCGCCGGACGCAGCATCATGGACCAGCGCTTCGACGTCTCACCTCCAATGGTCATGCTGGACAGCGTGGGCGGCAGGGACGGCGCCTTCACCATGCCGCATGGGCGTGGGGACGAGGCGTGCACCGGATCAGGCCCGGATCAGCGCACCCTGCGCGTGCCGACGCGCGACTCCCGGTGAGTGGCATTCGGGAACCAGCACGTCCATCGCCAGCCGAAGGCCGTCGCCTGCGCCATCGCCGACGTCCCACTCTCATCCTGATCCCGCGCGGTCCCGACATGGGGCACAGGGACGGGAATCGTCCAAATCGCATGTGCGATTTCCTTGCCCGTAGTGGCGTATGCATTCGATGATGGTTGGTGAGAACCGCACCCACCTCCGCAGCGCCCTTCGAGCAGCCCGTGCCGCCACGGATCGGCTTGCTGCGCGGTGCCGCGGGCACCGCGCGGATGCGATGCCGCCCTGCGTCATCCTGGTTGGCGTCTCGGAGACGACGGGGATCCTTGGGTGGCCTGCCCGGGCTTTCATCCGCGGGATCGGCACGCGCTCCACCGCACGTGAACGGCTTCAGCCGATGCCATCCAACCCCTCATTCCCGTCATCGCGGTCAAAGGATCGACCATGCACAACCCACTTGCCCATCTGGCTCCGGCCCTGAACAACGAACGCACGGCACGTCTGATGTCGTCTCCCATCCGTGTCTCGGCGCATGCCCGGCGCTTCAATGCGCTCTACCGCGCCGCCCCTCTCGCCCTTGGTGAATTCATGGGTGTCACGCCGGTCTGAACCGCCCCGGGTTTGTCGGAGGCTGTTTGGTTTCAGTCACGCTGCCAGGGTCATATTGTCCTGGGCTGCGTAGTAGAGAGCTTCTGCCTCTGCCGGCGGGATGTTGCC
>JBEQBS010000006.1:0-29784 GCA_041639675.1 Rubritepida sp.
CATCGGCCAGCAACACACGCGGCGCATTGGCCAGGGCGCGGGCGATGGCCACCCGCTGCTGCTCGCCGCCCGAAAGCTTGCCCGGCCGGTGGTCCAGGCGGGCAGACAGGCCGAAGCCGCCCAGCAGCGCCGCCGCGCGCTCCCGCGCCACGCCGCGCGCCACGCCGGCGGCCATCTGCGGCAGCATCACGTTCTCGGCCGCGGTGAATTCGGGCAGCAGGTGGTGGAACTGGTAGACGAAGCCGATGGCGGTGCGGCGGATGGCGGTGCGGGCGTCATCCCCCAGCGTGCCGGCGGCGCGGCCCTCCACCAGCACCTCGCCGCCATCCGGGCGTTCCAGCAGCCCCGCCACGTGCAGCAGCGTGGACTTGCCGGTGCCGGAGGGCGCGACGAGGGCGACGATCTCGCCGGCATGCAGCGTCAGCGCGGCGCCCTTCAGCACCTCCAGCGTGCCGGCCTCGGTGCGGTAGCGGCGCTGGACGCCGCGCAGCTCCAGCGGGGGCGCGTCACTCATTGCGCAGCATCTCCACCGGGTCGGTGCGCGCGGCCCGCCAGCTCGGGTAGATGGTCGCCAGCAAGGAGAGGCCCATCGCCAGCGCCACCACCTGGATCACCTCGTTCCAGTTCAGCACCGCCGGCAGGCGGGTGAGGAAATACACCTCCGGGCTGAACAGCTCGGTGCCGCTCAGCCCCTGGATGAACTGCCGGATGCTCTCGATGTTCAGGCAGAACAGCACCCCCAGCGTGAAGCCCAGCAGCGTGCCCACCAGGCCGATGAAGGCACCGCACATCAGGAAGATGCGCATGATGGCGCCGCGCGTGGCGCCCATGGTGCGCAGGACCGCGATGTCCCGTCCCTTGTCCTTCACCAGCATGATGAGGCTGGAGATGATGTTGAAGGCGGCGACGATGATGATGAGCGTGAGGATGAGGAACATCACGTTGCGTTCCACCTGCACCGCGGCGAAGAAGGAGGAGTTGGCCTCCTGCCAGTCCAGCACGCGCACCGGCTGGCGGAGGGCGGCGCGGATCTCGCGGCTGACGGGGCGCACGCGCGTGGGGTCGGCGACGAAGACCTCCACCTGGGTCGCGGCCTCGCGCCCGGTCTGGAAGTAGGTCTGCGCCGCCTCCAACGGCATGAAGACGTAGGATGAATCATACTCGTTCATCCCGACCTCGAAGAGGGCGACGATGCGGTAGGCGCGCAGCCGCGGGATGGTGCCGATCACCGTCGCGCGCCCCTGCGGCGAGACCAGCGTCAGCCGGTCGCCGATGCCCAGCCCCATGCGCAGCGCCAGCCGCGTGCCGATGGCGATGGAATCATCCCCCTGGAAGTCGTCCAGCGAACCGGCGCGGATGTTGCCGGCGATGATGGGCCGCGCCTTCAGGTCCTCCGGCCGGATGCCGCGCGCCAGCCCGCCGGAGGCGCCGCCGCCCTCGGCGGTGAGCAGCACCTGCCCCTCGACGATCGGCGTGGCGGAGACGACGCCGGGCACGGTGCGGATGCGCGCGGCGATCTCGTCGAAGTCGCGCAGGTTGCCGCGCTCCATCGCATAGACGCCCAGGTGCCCGTTCAGCCCCAGGATGCGCCCCAGCAGCTCCTGCCGGAAGCCGCCCATCACGCTCATCACGATGATGAGGGTGGCCACGCCCAGCATGATGCCCAGGAAGGAGAAGATGGCGATGGCGGAGGTGAAGCGGTCCCCCTTGCGGGAGAAGAGGTAGCGCCCCGCGACCGCGCGCTCGAAGCCGTTGAACACTAGTCCTCCCCCCGCAGCATCCGCATCGTCAGCAAGGCGCCGGCGATGCCCAGCGCGCCACCCAGCAGCAACCGGCCCTCGCCCGTGAGTTCCAGCCCCGTCGCCTCCGCCAGCGCGGCGCCGCCGAAGCCGAGGATGAACGCACCCAGCAGGATCAGGATGCTGCGCAACCGCCCTCCCGCCTCAGCCCCGGATGCGCGCCAGCGCATCCTCCAGCGGCAGCTCCAGGCGTTCGCCGGTGGCGCGGCGCTTCAGCTCGACCCGGCCGGCGGCGGCGCCGCGCGGGCCGATGATGGCCTGCCAGGGCGTGCCCATCAGGTCCGCATCGGCGAACTTGGCGCCGGCGCGGTCGGCGCGGTCGTCCAGCAGCGCCTCGCCGGGCAGGGCGTCGTGCAGGGCGCCGGCCAGGGCGTCGCAGCCGGCATCGCCGGGCTTGAGGTTGATGACGTGCAGCCGCCAGGGCGCCACCGCATCGGGCCAGATGATCCCCGCCTCGTCATGGCTGGCCTCGATGATCGCCGCCACCAGGCGCGAGACGCCGATGCCGTAGGAGCCCATCTGCGGGATCACCTCCGCGCCGTCCGGCCCCTGCACGCGCAGGCCCATCGGCTCGGAATACTTGGTGCCGAAGTGGAAGATGTGGCCGACCTCGATGCCGCGCGCGCTCACCTGTCGCTCCGCCGGCACCTGGGCCCAGGCGGATTCGTCGTGCTTCTCGTCGGTGGCGGCGTAGTGGCGGGTCCAGAACTCCACCAGCGGCGTCAGGTCGCCATCATAGTCGGGCGCCTCGGCCAGCGGGTCGAAGTCGAGCAGCGCCCTGTCCAGGAAGACCTGGCTCTCGCCCGTCTCGGCCAGGATGATGAACTCGTGGGACAGCTTGCCGCCGATCGGCCCGGTGTCGGCCTGCATGGGAATGGCCTTCAGCCCCATCCGCGCGAAGGTGCGCAGATAGGCCACGAACATCTGCCGGTAGGAATGCTCGGAGGCCTCCTTCGTCAGGTCGAAGGAATAGGCGTCCTTCATCAGGAACTCGCGCCCGCGCATCACGCCGAAGCGCGGGCGGACCTCGTCGCGGAACTTCCATTGGATGTGGTAGAGGTTGCGCGGCAGGTCGCGGTAGCTCGTCGCCTCGGCCGCGAAGAGGGCCGTCACCATCTCCTCGTTGGTCGGGCCATAGAGCATCGGCCGGCCGTGCCGGTCCTCGATGCGCAGCATCTCCTTGCCGTAATCCTCGTAGCGGCCGGACCGCTGCCACAGCTCGGCGGCCTGGATGGTGGGCATCAGGATTTCCTGCGCGCCGGCGCGGTCCTGCTCCTCGCGGACGATGCGGGCCACCTTCTCCAGCACCCGCAGGCCGGCCGGCAGCCAGGCATAGATGCCGGCGGAGGTCTGCCGCACCAGCCCGGCACGCAGCATCAGGCGATGGGAGACGATCTGCGCCTCGGCCGGGATTTCCTTGAGGGTGGGAAGAAAGGAACGGGACAGGCGCAACGCGACGATTCCTCGGAATTCTCGCGCGTTGCATAGCATGACTCCGCCACCGTCAGAACCCGCCGCGCCGCCGGGGGCCCGATGCGCAATTATGCTGCGCCGCACAAACATTTATGCGAAGAAAATGGCTTGATGAACCGTGAAGGCGCCGCTAGACAAAAGAAAGGGCCACCCCCCTTGCGGGAAGCGGCCCAAGTTTAGGGAGGAAACGCCAGTCACACGGCAGAAAGAGGAACACCCTCTCTCTGACGACGATCTTGGCGAAACAGGCCGGAATGGCCAACCACAAAACCCCAGGCCGAAAGGCTGAAAATGGGGCAGTCACACAGCAGATGCCTTCACAACGGGCGGATACCGGCGAATACCCCGGCATCCGCCCATTCTTTATGCATTCAGTCGGGAATGGCCAGCCAGGCATCCCGGAAGCTGATGAGGTCGCTTTCCACCAACCCCCAGATCGCCAGCCAGATCACGCCCGACAGCAGCGTGGTCCAGATCAGCTTGCGCCCGAGCCGCGGCGCCGCCGGCGCGCCGCGCCAGCCGCCTTCCTCCAGCACCGCCTCGGCCTGCGGCCGCACGCCCACCGGCAGGATGCAGAAGAGCAGCGTCCACCAGACCAGCGCATAGACGACGAATCCGATGAACCAGCCCATCGCCTAGACCCTCAGCAGGTGGATTTCGACCGCCGGGCGCTTCTTCGTCCGCCGCCCGACCGCCTTGCGCAGCACGCCGCGCATCGTCTCGCTCACCGCGTCATCCTCCCGCCGCAGGCCCTTGGGCAGCTCGCCCACCGCGCGGGCCAGCTCATCCGCCAGCTGCGCCTGCTCCGGCCCCTCGCCGTCGAACAGGCCGGGGGCCGAGACGCGGGGCCGGCCCACCAGCTTGCCCTGGGCGTCCAGCGCCAGGCTCGCCATCACCACGCCTTCGCGCCCCAGCCGGCCGCGGGCGCCCAGCACCCCGCCGCGCAGGGGCAGCAGCCGCGTGCCGTCCACCGCCAGCCGGCCGACGGGCACGGCCTCCGTCACCTCCGGCCGGCCGGGCGCCAGCTGCACCACGTCGCCATCCTCGATCACGATGGCCTCGGCGCCGGCCTCGCGCGCCAGCTCGGCGTGCTGGGTCATGTGGCGCCACTCGCCATGCACCGGGATGGCCAGCTTCGGCCGCACCAGCGAATACAGCCGCTTCAGCTCGTCGCGCGCCGGATGGCCGGAGACATGGACGAAATGCTCATCCGCGGTGATGACGCGCGCGCCGCGCCGCGTCAGCTCGTCCTGCACGCGGGTGATGGCGCGCTCATTGCCGGGGATCTGGCGCGAGGAGAAGATCACCGTGTCCCCCTTGCCCAGCGCCAGGTGGTTGTGGGTGTCGTTCGCCAGCTTCGCCAGGGCCGAGCGCTCCTCGCCCTGGCTGCCGGTGCAGATCACCAGCAGCTGGTCGTCGGGGATGTAGCCGGCCTCCTCCTCCGAGACGAAGTCGGGGATGCGCGCCAGGTAGCCGCATTCGCGCGCCGCCTGCACGGAGTTGCGCAGGGACCGCCCGAACAGCGCCACGTCGCGGCCCGCCGCCATGCCGGCCAGGGCGATGCTTTCCACCCGCGCCAGGTTGGTGGCGAAGCAGGTGACGGCCACCCGGCCCTTCAAGGGCTTGATGAGCGCGGCGAGGTTGCGGCGCACCTCGGCCTCGCTGCCCGAATGGCCCTCGACCATGGCGTTGGTGCTGTCGCACACCATGGCCAGCACGCCCTCGTCGCCCAGGCGCTTGAAGCCGGCCTCGTCGGTCGGCGGGCCGATCAGCGGCTCGGGGTCCAGCTTCCAGTCCCCGGTGTGCACCACCAGCCCGTGCCGGGTGCGGATGGCCATGGCCAGCGCCTCGGGCACCGAATGCGCCACGCGCAGGAACTCGCAGTCGAAGGGGCCGATCGTCACCCGTCCGGGCAGGGCGAATTCGTGCAGCGGCACCTCCTGGCTCAGCCCGGCCTCCGCCAGCTTGCGCCGCAGCACCGCCGAGACGAAGGGTCCGCCATGCACCGGGCATTGCAGCGCCCGCCACAGGTGGGCGACGCCGCCGATGTGGTCCTCATGCGCATGGGTGATGACCAGGCCCAGCAGGTCCTTGCGGTGCTCCACCAGCCAGGCGGGGTCGGGCACCATGATCTCGACGCCCGGATGGTCCGGCCCGCCGAAGCCGATGCCGCAATCCACCGCCAGCAGCTTGCCGTCGCAGCGGTAGACGTTGAGGTTCATGCCGATCTCCCCCGTGCCGCCGAGGGGGATGAAGGCGAAGTCGTCCTGGGGTGTCATGTGCTTCCAGCGGAGGATGTGGGGGCGGGGTTGCGGCCTGCCAACAGGCGCAGCCCCTCCAGCGTGATGTCGGGGTCCACGGTCTCGATCAGCGTCGTGCCCTCGGCCAGCAGCGGCGCCAGGCCGCCGGTGGCGACGACCTTCAGGGCGGGCTGCTCGGCCTCGGCGCGGATGCGCGAGACGATGCCCTCGATGAGGCCGACATAGCCCCAGAAGATGCCCGACTGCATGGCGCTGATGGTGTCCCGCCCGATCGCCGCCTGGGGCCGGCCGATGCCGATGCGCGGCAGGCGGGCGGCGGCGCGGTGCAGCGCCTCGATGGACAGGTTGATGCCGGGCGCGATGACGCCGCCCATGTAGTTGCCCGCCTGGTCCACCACGTCGAAGGTGGTTGCGGTGCCGAAATCCACCACGATCAGCGGGCCGCGGTAATGGTGGTGCGCCGCCAGCGCGTTCAGCAGGCGGTCGGCGCCCACCTCCTGCGGGCGGTCCACCATGATGCGGAAGCCCCAGTCGAGGATGGAGCGCGCGATCAGCGGCTCGGTGCTGAACCAGTCGCGGCACAGGCGGCGCAGGTTGTAGAGCGCCGCCGGCACGACGGTGCCGATGACGCAGCGGGTGATGTCGGCCTGGCGCAGCCCGGCATGCGCCATCAGCGTCAGCAGCCACACCGCGTATTCGTCGCTGGTGCGGTCCGCCCGGGTGGCGATGCGCCAGCGGCCGCGCCACTCCGTGCCGTCATGCACGGCGAAGACCACGTTGGTGTTGCCCGCATCCACCGCCAGCAGCATCGGCGCCCCCTACCCTTCCACCTCGCCGGCATGCAGCGCATGCACGCGCCCGCCGGTGGCGAGCAGCAGCCCGCCATCCTCCGCCAGCCCCTCATACCGCCCGGCCAGGCGCGCCGCACCCTGGCGGATGGCGAGGTGCGCGCCATGCTCCGGCCCGGCCGCCATCCAGGCGGCGCGGATGGGCGCGAAGCCCTCCAGCCGCGCGCGCAGCAGCCAGCGGGACAGCGATGCCAGCAGCGCCTGGGCGAAGGCTTCGGGCGCCACCGGCCCGAGCGCCGCCGTGGCGCGGCCCGGCACCTCGGGCGCATGGGCCAGATTGACGCCGAAGCCCTGCACCAGCCAGCCGATGCCGCCATCCGGCACGACATGCCCCTGGGAGAGGATGCCGGCGCACTTGGCGCCATGGAGCAGCAGGTCGTTGGGCCATTTCAGCCGCACCGACGCATGCGCGGCGGCCACCTCATGCAGCGCCACGGCGGCGAGCAGGCCGTGTTGCGGCAGCAGCCGCGCCGGTCCCTTCGGGCGCAGCAGGATGGAGAGCGCGAGGTTGCCCGCCGGGCCTTCCCAGAAGCGGCCCTGTGTGCCGCGCCCGGCCGTCTGGCGGCGGGCCATGATGGCCAGGCCCTCGGGCTCGCCGGCCTCCGCGAGGCGGAGCGCCAGGTCCTGCGTGCTGCCCAGCGCCTCGAAGACCTGGAGGCGCCATGGCCTTGCGCCATCCGATGGGCCTTCGCCCATCGCCCGCATCGGATTCAGCCCTCCGGGCCCTTCGGCCCTGTGGCCATCCGATGCCCTCACCCGATCAGCGCCGCCACCGCCTGCCGGGCGGCGGCCAGCAGCGGCGCCGGGACCAGGAAGAAGAAGGTGGTGAACAGGCCCGTGGCGCCCAGCACGAAGGAGACGCCGGCCGGGCGCGCGTCCAGCGCCGGGAGCGGCTGGTCGAAATACATCACCTTGACGATGCGGAGGTAGTAGTAGGCCGAGACGACCGAGGACAGCACGCCCACCGTCGCCAGCACCCAGAAGCCCTGCTCCACCGCCGGCAGCAGCACGTAGAGCTTGGCGAAGAAGCCGGCCAGGGGTGGGATGCCGGCCATGGAGAACATGAAGACCGCCATGGCCAACGCCATCATCGGGTCGGTGCGGGACAGGCCCGCCAGGTCGTCCACAGTCTCCACCGCGCGGCCCTGGCGGCGCATCGCCACCAGCACGGCGAAGGCGCCCAGGTTCATGGCGATGTAGATGGCGATGTAGACCAGCACGCCGCGCAGCCCGGATTCCCCGCCGACCGCCAGGCCCATCAGCACGAAGCCGACATGCCCGATGGAGGAATAGGCCATCAGCCGCTTGATGTTCGTCTGCCCGATCGCGGCCAGGGCGCCCAGCACCATCGAGCCCAGCGAGGCAAGCACGATCACCTGCTGCCATTGCTCCACCGTGTCGCCGAAGGGGCCGGACAGCACGCGCACCAGCAGGGCGATGCCCGCCACCTTGGGTGCCGCCGAGAAGAAGGCCGTCACCGTCACCGGCGCGCCCTCATAGACGTCGGGCGTCCACATGTGGAAGGGCACGGCGGCGATCTTGAAGGCCAGTGCGGCGATGATGAAGACGATGCCCACCACCACGCCCGCCGAGACCCCGCCTTCGGCGGACAGCGCATCCGCCAGCCGGTCGAAGTTGGTGGTGCCGGCGAAGCCATAGACCAGCGAGGCGCCATAGAGCAGCAGCCCGGAGGCCAGCGCGCCCAGCACGAAATACTTCAGGCCCGCCTCGGCGGAACGCGGGTTGTCGCGGTCGAAGGCGGCGAGCACGTAGAGCGGCAGGGAGAGCAGCTCCAACCCGAGGTAGAGCGACATCAGGTCGTTGGCCGAGATCATGACCATCATGCCCAGCGTCGCCAGCAGCACCAGCACCGGGAACTCGAAGCGGTTCAGCCCCTCCTTCGCGTTCCAGTCCAGGGCGACCAGCAGCGACAGCGCCGCCGCGGCGAGGGCCAGGATCTTCATGAAGGCGCTGAAGTCGTCGGCGACGTATTGCCCGCCGAAGCCGGTGCCCTCGCCCTGCATCAGCACCAGCACGCCGGTCAGCAGCATGGCGCCGATGCAGGCCATGGCCACCGGGAACGTCGTGTCGCGCTTCGGGATCACCCCGGCGACGAGGATGGCGCAGGCGCAGACCGCCAGCACGATTTCAGGAAGGGCGATCTGCCAGTTCATGGTGCTCACAACCCCGCGAGACGGGAGGCGGCCTGCATCGCCGCCTGGTGGCTGTTCACCATCTGCGACACCGTGACCGAGAAGAAGGACAGGAAGGATTGCGGGTACACGCCCATCCACAGCGTCAGCAGGATCAGCGGCGCGAAGGTGGCGTATTCCCGCGGGCTGAGGTCCAGCAGGGCGCGCAGGTCGTCGCGCGTCACCTTGCCGAAGACCACGCGGCGATACAGGAACAGCATGTAGGCCGCGCCCAGCACCATGCCCGTCGCGGCGCCCAGCGCCACCCAGGGATTGATGGCCCAGGCGCCGAGGATCACCAGGAACTCGCCCGGGAAGCCGGCGGTGCCCGGCAGCGCGACGCTGCCCATGGTGAACAGCATGAAGACCACCGCGTAGGCCGGCATGATCTTCGCCACGCCGCCATAGCGCAGGATCTCGCGCGAATGGACGCGGTCATACAGCACGCCGACGCAGAGGAAGAGCGCGCCAGAGACCACGCCGTGCGACAGCATGGTGAAGAGTGCGCCCTCGATGCCCTGCTGGTTGAAGGTGAAGATGCCCAGCGTGACGATGCCCATGTGCGCGACCGAGCTGTAGGCGATCAGCTTCTTCATGTCCTGCTGCGCCAGCGCCACCAGCGAGGTGTACACCACGGCGACGACGCTCAGCACGAAGATGAAGGGCGCGAAATAGGCGCTCGCCTCCGGCAGCAGCGGCAGCGAAAAGCGCAGGAAGCCATAGGCGCCCATCTTCAGCAGCACGCCGGCCAGGATGACGGAACCCGCCGTAGGCGCCTCCACGTGGGCGTCCGGCAGCCAGGTGTGCACCGGCCACATCGGCACCTTCACGGCGAAGGAGGCGAAGAAGGCCAGGAACAGCCAGACCTGCATGGCAAACGGGATGTCGAACTCCGCCAGCTCCGGGATGCTGGTGGTGCCGGCGCTG
The DNA here is from genome assembly GCA_041639675.1 of Rubritepida sp. GTDB lineage: Bacteria > Pseudomonadota > Alphaproteobacteria > Acetobacterales > Acetobacteraceae > Roseococcus. The sequence goes on from JBEQBS010000006.1 coordinate 9,501, forward strand.
AACCACAGCGCGACGATCGCCAGCAGCATCAGCACCGAGCCGAGCAGCGTGTAGAGGAAGAACTTGTAGGCGGCGTAGACGCGCCGCGCCCCGCCCCACACCCCGATGATGAGGAACATCGGGATCAGCACCGCCTCGAAGAAGATGTAGAACAGGATGAAGTCCATGGCGCAGAACATGCCGACCATCATGGTCAGCAGCACCAGGAAGGCGACCATGTACTCCCGCACCCGCTTCTCTACGCTCTCCCACGAGGCGAGGATGCAGAGCGGCGTCAGCGCGGTGGAGAGCAGGACGAAGAGCACCGAGATGCCGTCCACCCCCATGGCGTAGGAGATGCCGAACTCCGGCAGCCAGTCCAGCCGCTCGACGAACTGGAAGTCCGCAGTGGTCTTGTCGAAGCGAAACCAGAGGATCAGCGACAGGCCGAAGGTGATGAGGCTGGTCCAGAGCGCCGTCCAGCGGGCATTGGCGGCCACCGCCGCCTCCTCGCCGCGCAGGGTCATGATGATGAGCGCACCCGCCAGCGGCAGGAAGGTGATGAGCGAAAGCAGGGGGAAGCCCGCGGCGTTCATGGTCAGCGGCCCAGCAGGAAGAGGGAGACGAAGAGGACGAGGCCGATGATCATCGCGAAGGCGTAGTTCGCCACCCGCCCCGTCTGGATGCGCACCGCGCCGCGCGCGGCGCCGGCGGCCATCGCGGCGGCGCCGTTGGGCATGCCGTCAATGATGCGCGCATCGCCCACCTGCCAGAAGACGCGCGCCAGGCGCTTCGCCGGCCGCACGAAGATGCGGTCGTACAGCTCGTCGAAGTACCACTTGTTCAGCAGGAAGCGGTACAGCCCGGGCACCGCCGCGGCGATGCGCCCCGGCACATGCGGCAGGAAGCCGTAGAGCAGCACCGCCAGCAGGATGCCGGAAACGGCGGTGATCTTCGCCACCGTCGGCACCCAGTGCGGCGCGTGGTGCAGCGCCTCCATCATGTGCTTCGCCGGCAGGTTGAAGATGGCACCGTTCCAGAAGGCCTCCTGCATGTCGCCGATGAAGTAGGGCGCGAAGGTGAAGCCTGTGGCGATGGCGCCGACCGAAAGCACCAGCAGCGGCACCAGCATCACCATCGGGCTCTCGTGCACGTGCTCCATCGTGTGGTGGTCGGCGCGCGGCTTGCCGTGGAAGGTGAGGATCAGCAGGCGCCAGGAATAGAAGGCGGTCAGGAAGGCGGCGAGGATGCCGCAGGCGAAGGCGTAGGTGCCCACGCCGGAATGCGCGGCGATCGCGCCCTCCAGGATCGCATCCTTCGAGTAGTAGCCGGCGAAGATCGGGATGCCGGCCAGCGCCAGCGAGCCGATCCACATCACCGCATAGGTGACAGGAATCTTCCTCCAGATGCCCCCCATGCGGCGGATGTCCTGCTCGTCGCTCATCGCATGGATGACGGAGCCGGCGCCCAGGAACAGCAGCGCCTTGAAGAAGGCGTGGGTGAAGAGGTGGAACATCGCCGCCTGGTACAGCCCCACCCCGGCGGCGAAGAACATGTAGCCGAGCTGCGAGCAGGTGGAATAGGCGATGATGCGCTTGATGTCGTTCTGCACGCAGCCGATGGTGGCCGCGAACAGCGCCGTCGAGGCGCCCACCACCGTGACGATGGCCAGCGCCACCGGCGCGTATTCCATCACCGGCGACATGCGGCACATCAGGAAGACACCCGCCGTCACCATCGTCGCGGCGTGGATCAGCGCGGAGACCGGCGTCGGGCCTTCCATCGCGTCCGGCAGCCAGGTGTGCAGGCCCAGCTGCGCCGACTTGCCGCAGGCGCCCAGGAACAGCAGCACGCCGATCAGCTCCAGCGCCGGCAGCCCGGCGAAGGTGTCGTTGGCGCGCGCCGAGGCGGCGGCGAAGATGGCGTCGAACTCCAGCGTGCCGAAGACGTAGAAGGTGAGCGCCATGCCGAGCATGAAGGCGACGTCGCCGACGCGGTTGACGATGAAGGCCTTCATCGCCGCCGCATTCGCGCTGTCCTTCTCGTACCAGTAGCCGATCAGCAGGTAGCTCGCGAGGCCCACGCCCTCCCAGCCGAAGAAGAGCTGCACCAGGTTGTCCGCCGTCACCAGCATCAGCATCATGAAGGTGAAGAGCGACAGGTAGGCGAAGAAGCGCGGCCGCGTCTCGTCATGCGACATGTAGCCGACGCTGTAGAGGTGGATCAGCGTGGAGATGAACGTCACCATCCCCACCATGATCGCGCTCAGCGTGTCGTAGCGCAGCGCCCAGGCGAATTCGAGGTCACCCACATCCATCCAGGTGACGATGATTTCGGTGGTGGGCTGCCCGCCCATCGCCACCTGCATGAAGGCCGAGACGCCGCAGAAGGCGGCCAGCGCCATGCAGACCACGGTGGACCACATGGCCGCGCGCTCGCCGATCCAGCGGCCCAGGAAGCCGCTGATGGTGGCGCCCAGCAGCGGGAAGAAGACGGCTCCGACGAACATGGCCTAACCCCGCAGCGTCGAGACATCCTCGACTTCGATGGTCCCGCGGTTGCGGAAGTAGATGACGACGATGGCCAGGCCGATCGCGGCCTCGGCCGCGGCGACGGTCAGGATGAACATGGCGAAGACCTGGCCCGCCAGGTCGTCCAGCCGCGCGCTGAAGGCCACCAGGTTCAGGTTCACCGAGAGCAGGATGAGCTCGACCGACATCAGGATGACGATGACGTTCTTGCGGTTCATGAAGATGCCGAAGACGCCCAGCACGAAGAGGATGGCGCCCACCGTGAGGTAGTGGCCCAGGCCGATGGTCAGCATCAGTGGTGGCCTCCTTCGTGCGAGACCGTTTTCGGCGCGGGCGCCGGCGGCGGCAGCGGCCGCAGGATCTCCTCGCGCGCGATGCCCGCGCCCAGCGCCGGCTGCGCCATCGCCAGCTTGGAACTGCGCGCGGTCTGCGCCGCGATGTCCTGCCGCTTCGAGTTCGCCGGCTTGTCGCGCAGCGTCAGCACGATGGCGCCGATCATCGCCACCAGCAGGATCATGCCCGCCGCCTGGAACAGGAAGATGTAGTCCGTGTAGATGACGCGCCCCAGCGCCTCGGTGTTGGAGACGCCCGCCGGCGCAGGCGACAAGCGCAGGTCAACGGCATCGGGCGCGAACTGCCAGGCGCCCAGCACCAGGATCAGCTCCAGGAACAGGATGCCGCCGACCACGGCGCCGAAGGGAGCGTAGCGCTGGAAGCCCTCGCGCAATTGCGCGAAGTCCACGTCCAGCATCATCACCACGAACAGGAACAGCACCGCGACCGCGCCGACATAGACGATGACCAGGATCATCGCCAGGAACTCGGCGCCCGCCAGCAGGAACAGCCCCGCCGCGTTGAAGAACGCCAGGATGAGGTAGAGCACCGAATGCACGGGGTTGCGCGACGTCACGACCATGACGGCCGAGGCGATGAGGATGCCCGCGAAGGCGTAGAAGGCGAGGGCGGCGATCATCGGTAGGGCGCGTCCAGCCGCAGGCGCTCGGCCAGCACCGGCTCCCACCGGTCGCCGTTCGAGAGCAGGCGCTCCTTGTCGTACATCAGCTCCTCGCGGTTCTCGACGGCGAATTCCAGGTTCGGGCCCTCGACGATGGCGTCCACCGGGCAGGCTTCCTCGCACAACCCGCAATAGATGCACTTCGTCATGTCAATGTCGTAGCGCGTGGTGCGGCGGCTGCCATCCGCACGCGGCTCGGCCTCGATGGTGATGGCCTGGGCGGGGCACACCGCCTCGCACAGCTTGCAGGCGATGCAGCGCTCCTCCCCGTTCGGGTAGCGGCGCAGCCCGTGCTCGCCCTTGAAGCGCGGCGAGAGCGGCGACTTCTCGTGCGGGTAGTTGATGGTCGCCTTGGGGCGGAACATCTGGCGCAGCGTCAGCATCATCCCGCCGACGATCTCCGTCAGCAGGAAGGAGCGCGCGAAGCGATCGAGCGTCGTCATGCGGGAAGCAGCCCCGTGAGCTTGAGGAAGGCGGCGGTCAGCACCAGCCAGACCAGCGAGAAGGGCAGGAACACCTTCCAGCCCAGCCGCATCAGCTGGTCATACCGATACCGCGGGAAGGTCGCGCGCGCCCAGAGGAAGAAGAACAGCACCAGCGCCACCTTCAGCGCGAACCAGATCGGCCCGGGCACCCAGGTGAAGGGCTCGATGTGCAGCGGCGGCAGCCAGCCGCCCATGAACAGGATGACGCACAGCGCGCTCATCAGGATCATGTTCGCGTATTCGCCGAGGAAGAACAGCGCGAAGCTCATCGAGCTGTATTCGACGAAGAAGCCGGCCACCAGCTCGCTCTCGCCCTCCGGCAGGTCGAAGGGGGCGCGGTTGGTCTCGGCCAGCGCCGAGATGAAGAAGATCACGAACATCGGGAAGAGCGGGATGGCGAACCACAGGTTCTCCTGCGCGCGCACCACCTCCGTCAGGTTGAGCGAACCGACGCAGAGCAGCACGGTGACGATCACGAAGCCGATCGAGACCTCGTAGGACACCATCTGCGCCGCTGAGCGCAGCGCGCCGAGAAACGCATACTTCGAGTTCGACGCCCAGCCGGCGATGATGATGCCATAGACGCCCAGCGAGCTGATCGCGAACAGGTACAGCACGCCCACGTTGATGTCGGCGATGGCCCAGCCATCATTCACCGGGATCACCGCCCAGGCCAGCATCGCCAGCACGAAGGTCAGCATCGGCGCGGCGATGAACAGCAGGCGCGAGGCGCCGGAAGGAATGATGGTCTCCTTCATCAGCATCTTCAGCGCATCGGCGAAGGGCTGGAGCAGGCCGAAGGGGCCCACCACGTTCGGCCCCTTGCGCAGCTGCATCGCCGCCAGGACCTTGCGCTCGGCCCAGGTGAGGTAGGCGACCGCGATCAGCACCGGCACCAGCAGCGCCAGCGCCTGCGCCACCGTCAGCGCCAGGATGCCCAGCGGGGAAGCAAGGAACTCCGTCATCGCCTCACTCCGCCGCCTGCGGCAGGATCACCTGCACGCATTCCGCCATCACCTCGCTCGCGCGGGTGATGGGGTCCACCTGCCAGTAATTGCCGAAGAAGGGCGCAAAGGGCGCGGCATCCAGCGCGCCGCCGCCGGCCGGCCCGGCATCATCCGTGCAGCCGGCGACCGGCCCCTGGTCCAGCCGCGCGAAGGCCGGGTGCTGGGCCACCATCTCGGCGCGCAGCGCGTCCAGCGTGTCGAAGGGCAGCGTCACGCCCAGGAATTGCGAGGCGGCGCGGATGATCTTCCAATCCTCCCGCGCCTCGCCCGGCGGCATGGTCGCCAAGCGGCCGCGCTGCACGCGCCCCTCCGTGTTGGCGTAGAGGCCGTCCTTCTCGGTATAGGCCGCGCCCGGCAGGATCACGTCGGCCCGCTGCGCGCCGTGGTCGCCGTGATGGCCCTGGTAGATCACGAAGGTGCCCGGCGCCACGTCCACCGCATCCGCGGCCAGCAGCCACAGCGCCTGAACCGCGCCCGCCGCCATCGCCGCGGCGTCCGGCGCGCCCTCGCCCGGCACGAAGCCGACATCCAGCGCGCCGACCTGGCCTCCGAAATGGTGCAGCAGGTTGAAGCCGTGCCAGTCCTCGCGCAGCGCATTCGCCGCCCGCGCCAGCTCCCAGGCTGCTGCCAGCACCGCCGCGCCATCCGGCCGCGCCAGGGCGCCGCGGCCCAGCAGGATCATCGGCTTCTGCGCCCCTTCCAGGAAGCGCTCCGCGGCCGCGATGTCCTGCGGCCCCTCGCCCAGCTTCTCCGCGGCGTAGGTCAGCTCCGCATTCGGGCCCACCATGCCGACGCGGAAGCCGCCCGCCAGCCAGCGCCGGCGGATGCGCGCATTCAGCACCGGCGATTCCACCCGCGGATTGCTGCCGATGATGACCAGCGCATCGGCCTCGTCCACGCCGGCGATGCCGCTGTTGAACAGGTAGAAGTCGGGCCGCGAGGCATCCAGCTTCGCGCCGTCCTGCCGCGCGTCATGCGCCGTGGAACCCAGCGCGTTCAGCATCTGCTTCAGCGCAAACAGGCTCTCGGCGTCGCAGGTGTCGCCGGCGATGGCGCCCAGCGTGCGGCCCTGCACGCCCTGCACCACCGCCTGAAAGGCCTCGGCCCAGGAGGCCGGCACCAGCTTGCCGTCGCGCCGCACCCAGGGACGGTCCAGCCGACGGCGCTTCAGCCCGTCCACGGCAAACCGCGAGCGGTCGCCCAGCCATTCCTCGTTCACCGCGTCGTTCTGCCGCGGCAGCACGCGCAGCACCTCGCCGGCGCGGGTGTCCACGCGGATGGGTGCGCCAAGCGCGTCCAGCACGTCCACGCTGTCGGTCTTCGCGACCTCCCAGGGGCGCGTCACGAAGGCGTAGGGCCGGCTGGTCAGCGCGCCGACGGGGCAGATGTCAATCAGGTTGCCGGAGAGCTCGGTGGTCAGCGCCTTCTCGATGTAGGTGCCGATCTCCATGCTCTCGCCGCGGCCGGTGGCGCCCATCTCCGGCACGCCCGCCACCTCGGCGCTGAAGCGCACGCAGCGGGTGCAGTGGATGCAGCGGTTCATGATGGTCTTGATCAGCGGGCCGACATACTTGTCCTTCACCGCCCGCTTGCCTTCCTCGTAGCGCGAGAAGGACTTGCCATAGGCCACCGCCTGGTCCTGCAGGTCGCACTCGCCGCCCTGGTCGCAGATGGGGCAGTCCAGCGGGTGGTTGATCAGCAGGAACTCCATGACGCCGCGCCGCGCCTTCCGCACGGTCTCGGTGTCGGTGAAGATCTCCATCCCCTCCATCACCGGATAGGCGCAGGAGGCCACGGGCTTCGGGGCCTTCGCCACCTCCACCAGGCACATGCGGCAATTGCCGGCGACGCTCAGGCGCTCATGGTAGCAGAAGCGCGGGATTTCCTTGCCCGCCGCCTCGCAGGCCTGCAGCGCGGAGGCGCCGTTGGGCACCTCCACCTCGATGCCGTCAACCTTGACCTTGGCCATCGCGCCTTACTCCGCGGCCAGGGGCAGGCCCCGGCGCTCCCTGATGCGTCGTTCCATCTCCGGCCGGAAATGGCGGATCAGCCCCTGGATCGGCCAGGCGGCGGCGTCGCCGAGGGCGCAGATCGTGTGCCCCTCCACCTGCCGCGTCACCTGCTCCAGGACGTCAATCTCCTCGATCTCCGCCTCGCCGCGCACCATGCGGTCCATCACCCGCTTCATCCAGCCCGTGCCCTCGCGGCAGGGCGTGCACTGGCCGCAGCTCTCGTGCTTGTAGAAATGCGCCAGCCGCGCGATGGCGCGCACCACGTCGGTGCTCCTGTCCATCACGATCACGCCCGCGGTGCCGAGGCCCGACTTGTGCTCGCGCAGCGCGTCGAAATCCATCAGCACGTCGTCGCAGATGGACTTGGGCAGCAGCGGCACGGAGGAGCCGCCGGGGATCACCGCCAGCAGGTTGTCCCAGCCGCCGCGCACGCCGCCGGCATAACGCTCGATCAGCTCGCGCAGCGGGATGCTCATCTCCGCTTCCACGTTGCACGGCTTGTTCACGTGGCCGGAGATGCAGAACACCTTCGTGCCGGCATTCTTCGGCCGCCCGAAGCCGGCGAACCAGCCGGCGCCGCGGCGCAGGATGGTCGGCACCACGGCGATGGTCTCGACGTTGTTCACCGTGGTCGGGCAGCCATAGAGGCCCACCGCCGCCGGGAAGGGCGGCTTCAGGCGCGGCATGCCCTTCTTGCCCTCCAGCGATTCGATCAGCGCCGTCTCTTCGCCGCAGATATAGGCGCCGGCGCCGCGATGGACGTAGAGGTCGAAGTCGTAGCCCGAGCCGGCGGCGTTTCGCCCCAGCAGCCCGGCCTCATAGGCCTCGGCGATGGCCGCTTCTAGCACCATCGCCTCGTTGAAGTACTCGCCGCGGATGTAGATGTAGCCGGCCACCGCGTTCATCGCGAAGCCGGCGATGAGGCAGCCCTCGATCAGCTTCTGCGGGTCGTGGCGGATGATGTCGCGGTCCTTACAGGTGCCGGGCTCGGACTCGTCCGCGTTGACCACCAGGTAGGCCGGGCGACCATCGGTGCTGGCCTTTGGCATGAAGGACCACTTCATGCCGGTGGGGAAGCCGGCGCCGCCGCGGCCGCGCAGCCCCGAGTTCTTCACTTCCTCGATGATCCAGTCGCGGCCCTTGGCGATGAAACCGGCCGTGCCGTCCCAGTCGCCGCGCGCCTGGGCGTCGCGCAGGTGGAAGGGCTGCGTGCCGTAGAGGTTGGTGAAGATGCGGTCCTTGTCGGAAAGCGCCATGGCTCAGCCCTCCTCCGCGCCGGTCAGCGTGTTCGGCCCGCCCTCGGGCGCGCTGGTCTGCCGGCCGATGCTGCTGCCATGCGGCGGGCGTTCGCCGCGCTTCAGCGCCTCGAGGAGCTGCACCGTCCGGTCGTAGTCCAGGTCCTCGTAGTAGTCGTCATCCACCTGCAGGATGGGCGCGTTCACGCAGGCGCCCAGGCACTCCACCTCGGTCAGGGTGAAGGTGCCATCCGCGCTGGTGTCGCCATAGCCCTTGAGGCCGCCGGCATCCTTGCAGGCGCGCAGCACGTCGTCCGAGCCGCGCAGCATGCAGGGCGTCGTGCCGCACACCTGCAGGTGATACCGGCCGATCGGCTTGGTGTTGAACATCAGGTAGAAGGTCGCGACCTCATAGACGCGGATCGCGGGCATGCCGAGGCGCTGCGCGATCACGTCCATCGCCACCTTCGGCACCCAGGCGCTGCCGGTCTCGCGCCCCATCTGCTTCTGCACCACATAGAGCAGCGGGATGACGGCGGAGGCCTGCTTGCCGGCCGGGTAGCGCGCGATGAACTTCGCCACCTCGCGCTCGCTCGCCTCGTCGAAGGCGAAGTGGGTGGGCTGCTCGGCATGCGCCTTGCCCTGGGCGTGGGTCTGGCTGAACCCTCCGCCCGGCCCCTGCTGCGCCAGGCTTTCGGAGGAGCGCTGGTTCTGGCCCTTCTCGCCGCTCACCGGTCAATCTCCCCGAACACGATGTCCAGGCTGCCGATCACCGCCACGGCATCCGCCAGCATGTGCCCCTTGCTCAGCGCCTCCATGGCCTGGAGATGCGCATAGCCCGGCGCGCGGATCTTGCAGCGGTAGGGCTTGTTGGAGCCATCGCTGACGAGGAAAACGCCGAACTCGCCCTTGGGCGCCTCGGTCACGGTGTAGGTCTGGCCGGCGGGCACGTGGTAGCCTTCGGTGTAGAGCTTGAAGTGATGGATCAGCGCCTCCATCGAGCGCTTCATGTCCTCGCGCCGCGGCGGGCTGATCTTGCTGTCCGCGATCTTCACCGGGCCCTCGGGCATCCGGTCCAGGCATTGCAGCACGATGGACAGGGATTGCCGCATCTCCGCCATGCGGATCAGGTAGCGGTCATAGCAGTCGCCGTTGCGGCCGACCGGCACCTCGAACTCGACCTCGTGGTACATGTCGTAGGGCTGGCTCTTGCGCAGGTCCCACGCCACGCCCGAAGCGCGGATATTGGGCCCCGAGAAGCCCCAGGCCATCGCCTGCTCGGCCGTCATCACGCCGATGTCCACGGTGCGCTGCTTGAAGATCCGGTTCTCCGTCAGCAGCCCTTCCAGCTCATCGAGGAAGTTGGGGAACTGCGCGGCCCAGGTGCGGATCTTCGGCTCCAGCTCCACCGGGATGTCCTTCGCCACGCCGCCGGCGCGGAAGTAGTTGACGTGGTAGTGGCTGCCACCCGTCATCTCGTACATCTCGAGCAGGTGCTCGCGCTGCTCGAAACCCCACAGCGCCGGCGTGATGGCGCCGCAGTCCAGCGCGTAGGTCGTCACGTTCAGCAGGTGGTTCATGATGCGCGTGAGCTCCGCGAACATCGTGCGGATCCAGCGGGCGCGGACGGGCACCATCTCCTCGATGCCCAGCAGCTTCTCCTGCGCCAGCACGAAGGGGTGCTCCATGCACATGGGCGAGACGTAGTCCAGGCGGTCGAAATACGGGTTGGCCTGGATGTAGGTCTTGTGCTCGATCAGCTTCTCGGTGCCGCGGTGCAGCAGGCCGATATGCGGGTCGGCGCGCTCCACCACCTCGCCCTTCATCTCCAGGATGAGGCGCAGCACGCCATGCGCCGCCGGGTGCTGCGGGCCGAAATTGATGGTGTGGCTGTCCACCTGCACGGTGCGCAGGTGCTCCTGCGGGCCGGCGCCGGGGATGTCCTCCAGGACGGTCGTCGTCACGCTCATTCCTTGGGGCCCTCGATGCGGTTGAGGTGCACCTTCTCGTCGCCCGGCAGCGTGGTCATCGCCTCCCACGGGCTCAGGAAGTCGAAGTCGCGGAAATCCTGCGTCAGCTTCACCGGCTCATAGACCACGCGCCCCGCCTCGGCGTCGTAGCGCACCTCGCTGAAGCCGGTCAGCGGAAAGTCCTTGCGCAGCGGGTGCCCCTCGAAGCCGTAATCGGTCAGCAGGCGGCGCAGGTCGCTCAGCCCGGCGAAGGTGATGCCGAACATGTCCCACGCCTCGCGCTCGAACCACGTCGCGGTCGGCCAGATGGCGGCGACGCTGGGCACGGGCTGCACCTCGTCGGTCGTCACCATCACCGTCACGCGGGCGTTCCGCGTGAGCGAGAGCAGGTTGTACACCACTTCGAAGCGCTCGGGCCGCTCCGGGCGATCCACGCCGCAGATGTCCATGCACTGCGCGAAGTCCAGCTCCGGCGTGTCCCGCAGCAGCAACATCAGCGCCGGCAGGGCCGCGCGGGTGGTGTGCAGCACCAGCTCCCGCCCGCGATTCGCGCGCGTCGCCTCGACCGGGATGCGGCCGCCGATGGCCGCGAAGATGGCGGCTTCCAGCGCGTCAACCACGGAGGATGGTCCCCGTCCGGCGGATCTTCTTCTGCAGCTGGAGGATGCCATAGACCAGCGCCTCCGCCGTCGGCGGGCAGCCGGGCACGTAGACATCCACCGGCACCACGCGGTCGCAGCCGCGCACCACCGCGTAGGAGTAGTGGTAGTAGCCGCCGCCATTGGCGCAGGAACCCATGGAGATCACCCAGCGCGGCTCGCTCATCTGGTCATAGACCTTGCGCAGCGCCGGGGCCATTTTGTTGGTCAGCGTGCCGGCCACGATCATCACGTCGCTCTGCCGCGGCGAGCCGCGCGGGATGATGCCGAAGCGGTCGAGGTCGTAGCGCGCCATGTAGGCGTGGATCATCGGCACGGCGCAGCAGGCCAGGCCGAAGGTCATCGGCCACAGCGAACCCGTGCGCGCCCAGTTCACCACCTTGTCCAGGCTGGCGACGACGAAGCCCTTGTCCTCGATCTCGCCGGTCACGGCCTTGATGACGGCGTCCTGCTGCGCCCCGGGCGCCAGCGCGTCCCTGTTCCAGGCGAGATCGCTCATCCCGCTCACTCCCAATCCAGGGCGCCCTTGCGCCATTCGTAGATGAAGCCGACCGTCAGCACGCCCAGGAAGCCCATCATCGAGAAGAAGCCCAGCCAGCCGATGTCCCCCAGCGCCACCGCCCAGGGAAACAGGAAGGCGACCTCCAGGTCGAAGATGATGAACAGGATGGCGACCAGGTAGAAGCGCACGTCGAAGCGGCGGCGCGTGTCGTCGAAGGGCTCGAAGCCGCACTCATAGGCGGAGAGCTTCTCGGTGTTCGGCTTCTGCCGCGCCAGCAGCAGCGAGCCGCCGACCATCGCCATCGCGATGCCGGCCGCGATCCCCAGGAAGACGAGGATCGGGAAATACTCGGCGAGCAGGGGCTGTGTCATCCTCGGTCCACTTTGCCTCGGGCATGCGAAACTGCCGGGTTTTCCACCCCGCGATTGCGGCGCACCATACGCCCGAACCGCCCCTGCCGCCATAGCCACGCGCAGGGATTTTCCTTACGCCCGCAACAGTTTGCCGCGGCGAAACAGGACCAGCGATGTTGGGAAACACTGGCGCGAGTGACGGGGCTCGAACCCGCGACCTCCGGCGTGACAGGCCGGCGCTCTAACCGACTGAGCTACACCCGCGCAGCGTGGAGCGGGCTTTACGGCCCCTGCCCGGTCCTGTCAACGCGGGGGCCTGGGAAAAATGGTGGGCGCTGACGGGATCGAACCGCCGACATCCTGCGTGTAAGGCAGGCGCTCTCCCAGCTGAGCTAAGCGCCCGAGGCAACGCCTCTCGGGCGCCGCTGTATCATGCCCTCACCGCCGCTGCCCAGGGCAGCGGCCAGGCCGGCATCCGCGTTGCGGCCGCATCCCCGGCGGGCGGCTACGATCCGGCCCACCCGCACCGGCGGGCCGGCGCTTGCCTGCGGCCTCGCGCCTCTGACGCCGGGGCGCGCGCAACAAAAAAGCCGGCCCGAAGGCCGGCTTTTCCATGGCGTGGAGGCCGCCTCAGTTCACCGCGTCCTTCAGGCCCTTGCCGGCCTTGAAGCGGACGGTGGTGGAGGCGGGGATCTTGATCTCCTCGCCCGTGCGCGGGTTGCGGCCCTTGCCGGCCTTGCGCTTGGAGGTGGAGAAGGTGCCGAAGCCCACCAGCCGGACCTCGCCGCCCTTCTTCGACAGCGCCTTGGTGATCGCCTCGAACACCGCATCCAGCACCTCGCCGGCCTTGGCCTTCGACATCTCGCCGTTCTCGGCGACGACCGCCACCAGATCCTGCTTGTTCATCGGGAAAACCTCCCCCTTCTCGGCTCGGGCCCGCAGGGGACGATTCCCCCGCGCGACATTCGGCGGACACTAATCGCCGGATTCCGGCCGCGTCAACCAAAGCATCGCCGGTTTCCCGCGGAAAACCGCCGCTTTGCGCGCAAGCCCCTGAATCGGAAAGGGAGGGGACCGAAGCCCCCTCCCCCCTCCACGGTCAGTGCGGGCGGACGCCGGCTTCGGGCGCCGGCGCGGCAGGAGGCACCTCCTCCGGCTCCACCCAGGTGATGGCCTCGGGCGGGCGCACCAGCGCCCTGGCGATCACCTCGTCCACATGCGCCACCGGATGGATCTTCAGCGCCTTCTTCACGCTCTCGGGGATCTCGGCCAGGTCCTTCTCGTTCTCCTTCGGGATGAAGACCGTGGTGATGCCGGCGCGCAGCGCGGCCAGCAGCTTCTCCTTCAGCCCGCCGATCGGCAGCACCCGGCCACGCAGCGTGATCTCGCCGGTCATCGCCACGTCGCGCCGCACCGGGATGCCGGTGAGCACGGAGACGATGGAGGTCGCCATCGCGATGCCCGCGCTGGGCCCATCCTTCGGCGTCGCGCCCTCCGGCACGTGCACGTGGATGTCACGCTTCTCGAACAGGGTGGGCTTGATGCCGAAGGTCACGCTGCGGCTGCGCACGTAGGACAGCGCGGCGCTCACGCTCTCCTTCATCACATCGCCCAGCTGGCCAGTCGGCTTCACGTTGCCCTTGCCCGGCACCACCACCGATTCGATGGACAGGATGTCGCCGCCGACCTCGGTCCAGGCCAGGCCGGTGACGACGCCCACCTGGTCCTCGCTCTCGGCCTCGCCATAGCGGAACTTGCGCACCCCGGCATACTTGTCGAGGTTCTTGCGCGTCATGGCGACCTTCTTCGCCTTCTTGGAGACGATCTCCTTCACCGCCTTGCGGGCGAGGCCGCCCAGCTCGCGCTCCAGGTTCCGCACACCGGCCTCACGCGTGTAGTAGCGCACCATGTCGCGGATGGCGTCGTCGTTCACGCTCCACTCGCCGGGCTTGAGGCCGTTCGCCTCCGTCACCTTCGGCACCAGGTGGCGCTTGGCGATCTCCACCTTCTCATCCTCGGTGTAGCCGGGGATGCGGATGATCTCCATGCGGTCCAGCAGGGGCTGGGGCATGCGCAGGCTGTTGGCGGTGGTGACGAACATCACGTCCGACAGGTCGTAATCCACCTCCAGGTAGTGGTCGCCGAAGGTGCCGTTCTGCTCGGGGTCCAGCACCTCCAGCAGCGCCGAGGACGGGTCGCCGCGCCAGTCGGCGCCCAGCTTGTCAATTTCGTCCAGCAGGAAGAGCGGGTTGGAGGTCTTGGCCTTCTTCATGCCCTGGATGACCTTGCCGGGCATCGAGCCGATATAGGTCCGCCGGTGGCCGCGCACCTCGGCCTCGTCCCGCACGCCGCCGAGCGACATGCGCACGAAGTTGCGCCCCGTCGCCTTGGCGATGGACTTGCCCAGGCTGGTCTTGCCCACGCCCGGCGGGCCCACCAGGCAGAGGATCGGGCCGCGGATCTTCTTGGACCTGGACTGCACGGCCAGGTATTCGATGATGCGTTCCTTCACCTTCTCCAGCCCGTAGTGATCGGCGTCCAGAACCGCCTCGGCCTTCACGATGTCGTTGCGCACCACGGAGCGCTTCTTCCAGGGGATGGACAGGATCCAGTCCAGGTAGTTGCGCACCACCGTCGCCTCGGCGCTCATCGGGCTCATCGAGCGCAGCTTCTTCAGCTCGCCCAGCGCCTTCTCGCGCGCCTCCTTGCTCAGCTTGGTGGCGTTGATCTTGGCCTCCAGCTCGGCGGCCTCGTCCTTGCCGTCCTCGCCCTCGCCCAGCTCCTTCTGGATCGCCTTCATCTGCTCGTTCAGGTAGTACTCGCGCTGGGTCTTCTCCATCTGCCGCTTCACGCGGTTGCGGATGCGCTTCTCCACCTGCAGCACGCTCATCTCGCCCTCCATGTGGGCGAAGACGCGCTCAAGCCGGGCGGCGATGCCCTTGATCTCCAGCAGCTCCTGCTTCTCGGGGATCTTGATCGAGAGGTGGGAGGCCACCGTGTCCGCCAGCTTGCCCGCATCCTCGATCTGGTTGACCGAGACGAGCACCTCCGGGGCGATCTTCTTGTTGAGCTTGATGTAGCTCTCGAACTGCGAGACGACGGAGCGCATCAGCGCCTCGACCTCGCGCTTCTCGGCCTCCGGCTCCTCGATCACCTCGGCGAAGGCCTCGAAGTGGCTGTCCGTCTCCTTGAAGCCGGCGATGCGGGCGCGCTTGCCGCCCTCCACCAGCACCTTCACGGTGCCGTCGGGCAGCTTGAGCAGCTGCAGCACGGTGGAGACGGTGCCGACCTCGTAGAGGTCCTTCGCCGCAGGGTCGTCCTGCGCGGCGTTCTTCTGCGCCACCAGCAGGATCTGCTTGTCGTCCTTCATCACCGCTTCCAGCGCGCGCACCGACTTCTCGCGCCCGACGAAAAGCGGGACGATCATGTGCGGGAAGACGACGATGTCGCGCAGCGGCAGCACGGGCAGCAGCTCGCCGCGGATGGTATCCGTCATGGGGACCTCTCAGGGGACAGTCGGCGGGAGGGGCGCCCCAGGAGGCACGCCCCGCCCGGCCACGGGTTCTGATTCACCATTTGGTCACGCGCGGCCCCGGTTTCCAGGGCCGCGCGCATCACCCGGCGCTCTGCTCGGCCGGCTTCTCGGTGTAGGTGAAGAGCGGCTGGGCGCGGTTCTCCGCCACCTCGCGGTTCACCACCACCTCGTCCACGTCGTTCAGCCCCGGCAGCTCGAACATGGTCGAGAGCAGGATCTGCTCCATGATCGAGCGCAGGCCGCGCGCGCCGGTCTTGCGCTGGATGGCGCGCTGCGCCACCGCCTTCAGCGCGTCCTCGGTGAAGGTGAGCTTGGCGCCCTCCATCTCGAACAGGCGCTGGTACTGCTTCAGCAGGGCGTTCTTCGGCTTGGTGAGGATCTCGATGAGCGTGCGCTCGTCCAGGTCCTCCAGCGTCGCCACCACGGGCAGGCGGCCGATGAACTCGGGAATCAGGCCGAACTTCAGCAGGTCCTCGGGCTCCACCTCGCGCAGGATGGCGCCGGTGCGGCGCTCATCCGGGTCGCGCACCTCGGCGCCGAAGCCGATGCCCGAGCCCTTGCCGCGGGCGCCGATGATCCGCTCCAGCCCCGCGAAGGCGCCGCCGCAGATGAACAGGATGTTGGAGGTGTCCACCTGCAGGAATTCCTGCTGCGGATGCTTGCGCCCGCCCTGCGGCGGCACGGAGGCCACCGTGCCCTCCATGATCTTCAGCAGCGCCTGCTGCACGCCCTCGCCCGACACGTCGCGGGTGATGGAGGGGTTGTCCGACTTGCGGGAGATCTTGTCTATCTCGTCAATGTAGACGATGCCACGCTGGGCGCGCTCCACGTTGTAGTCGGCGGCCTGGAGCAGCTTGAGGATGATGTTCTCCACATCCTCGCCCACATAGCCGGCCTCGGTCAGCGTGGTGGCGTCGGCCATGGTGAAGGGCACGTCGAGGATGCGCGCCAGCGTCTGCGCCAGCAGCGTCTTGCCCGAGCCCGTGGGGCCGATGAGCATGATGTTGCTCTTGGCGATCTCGATGTCGTTGTTCTTCTGCCCCGCCGCCAGGCGCTTGTAGTGGTTGTGGACCGCGACGGAGAGCACCTTCTTCGCATGGTCCTGGCCGATCACGTAGTCGTCCAGGACCTTGCAGATCTCCTTGGGGGTGGGGACGCCGTCGCGCGTCTTCACCATGTGCGTCTTGTGCTCTTCACGGATGATGTCCATGCAGAGTTCGACGCACTCGTCGCAGATGAACACCGTCGGGCCCGCAATGAGCTTGCGGACCTCGTGCTGGCTCTTTCCGCAGAAGGAGCAGTACAGGGTGTTCTTGCTGTCGCCAGACTTGCTCATCGCCACTCCTCGCGCCCCCGGCGGGCGGAACGTCCCGAAGCCGGGGCGCGTTGGTCCTATTCTAGACCCCCAGCAAGGCCGGGGGAAAGGGAACGTCCATTCACGGGACGTTCCGGGAAAATCAACCCTTGGCCGGCTCCGCCGCCGGCACCGGGCGCTGCTCGACCACCTGGTCAATCAAGCCGAAGGCCAGGGCTTCCTCGGCCGACATGTAGCTGTCGCGCTCCAGCTTGGCCTCGATCGCCTCGACCGGCTGGCCGGTGTGCTTCACGTAGATCTCGTTCAGCCGCCGGCGCAGCGTCAGGATCTCGCGCGCCTGGATCTCGATGTCCGTCGCCTGGCCCTGCGCGCCGCCGGAGGGCTGGTGCACCATCACCCGCGCATTGGGCAGCGCATACCGCTTGCCCGCCGCGCCCGCCGTCAGCAGCAGCGAGCCCATGGAGGCCGCCATGCCGATGCACACGGTGCTCACCGGGCTGCGGATGTACTGCATGGTGTCGTAGATCGCGAGCCCCGCCGACACCACCCCGCCCGGCGAGTTGATGTAGAAGGAGATCTCCTTGTTGGGGTTCTCGCTCTCCAGGAACAGCAGCTGCGCGCAGATCAGCGACGACACCTGGTCGTACACCGCGCCGGTGAGGAAGATGATCCGCTCCTTCAGCAGGCGCGAATAGATGTCATAGGCCCGCTCGCCGCGGCTGGATTGCTCCACCACCATCGGAACCAGCGAGTTGTTGTAGATTTCGACCGGATCGCGGTCCCGCATTGCCTGTCTTCCCGTCTCGGGTCGCCCGCCCCGGGATGGGCGCGGGCGGCGGGCGGCCCCGGCGAATCGTGCCCGGGACACCGTCCTCCATCCGCCACAATGTGGGCGTCCGGTGGTTAAAGAAAACCCCCATGCGGCGTGGGCCGCACGGGGGTTCCCGTCACGTCGGCCCGGAGGCGCTCACTCGCCGGCGGCGGCCTTCTGGATGTCCTCCGGGGTGGCGTCCTGGGTCTCCACCTTCGCCAGCTCCAGCATGAAGTCCACCACCTTCTCCTCGAAGATGGGCGAACGCAGGTTCTCCATCGCCTGCGGGTTCTTCTGGAAGAACTCGAAGACCTGCTTCTCCTGCCCCGGATAGCGCCCCACCTCCTGGCGCAGCGCGTTGGACAGCTCCTCGCGCGTCACCTCGATGGAATTGGTGCGCCCGATCTCGGAGATCAGCAGGCCCAGGCGGATGCGCCGCTCGGCGATGGCGCGGTAGTCAGCCTTCAGCGTCGCCTCGTCCTTGCCGGCGTCGTCGCCATCCAGCTTGCCGGCCTTCATGTCGGCCTCGACGCGCTGCCAGATCTGGCTGAACTCGTTCTCCACCATGCCTTCCGGCACGGGGAAGGAGGCGGCGTCGGCCAGCGCGTCCAGCAGCTTGCGCTTCACCGCCATGCGGGCGCCGGCGTCGTATTCGGCCTGGAGCATCTCCGTCACGCGCGTGCGCAACTGCTCCATGGACTCCAGGCCCATGCCCTTCGCGAACTCGTCATCCTGCGCCGGCTTGCTGTAGGTCTTGAGCGCCTTGGCGGTAACGGTGAACTCGGCATCCTTGCCGGCCAGCTCGGCGGCGCCGTACTCGGCCGGGAAGGCGACCTTGACGATGCGCTCCTCGCCCGGGGCCATGCCCTCCAGCTGCTCGGTGAAGCCGGGGATGAAGCCGGGGCCGGCGACCTCGATCGGCATGTCAGTGGCGGCACCCCCCTGGAACTCCTCGCCGCCGATGCGGCCGACGAAGTCGCAGACCAGCACCTCGCCCTTGGCGGCCGCGCGGGCCTCCACCTCCTCCAGCGTGGCGTTGCGGCGGCTCAGCGCGTCCAGCGCCTCCTGCACCGCCTCGTCGGTCGGGCTCGCCTTCAGCCGCGTCAGGCTGATGGCGGAGAAGTCGGGCATGGGGATCTCGGGCAGCAGCTCCAGGTCCATGCGGAATTCGAGGTCGGCGCCGTCGGCGAAGCTCACCAGCTCGATCTTGGGCTGGAGCGCGGGGCGCAGGTTGTGCTGCTTCACCACGTCGCCGGTCGCCTGGTTGACCGAGGCCTCCAGCACCTCGCCCATCACGGCCTGGCCGTAGCGGGCCTGCACCACCTTCTGCGGCACCTTGCCGGGGCGGAAGCCGGGGAGGGTCATGTCCTTGGCCAGCTCGGCCAGGCGCTTGTCCTTCTGCGCGGCGATGCTGGCGGCGGGCACCACCACCGTGTAGGCCCGCTTCAGCCCCTCGTTCGCAACCTCCGTCACCTGCATCGCGCGCAATCCATTCAATCCGTTGGCTGGGGTGTCCGGGTGGTGCGGGCGGAGGGACTTGAACCCCCACGGCTTGCGCCACTGGAACCTAAATCCAGCGTGTCTGCCAATTCCACCACGCCCGCGCCTTGTCCGCGTTCCCGGCTGGAAGCGCCGCGTCTAGACGGAATTCCCCCCCGCGCCAAGACTGCGCCGCCATGACCGACCCTCATGACCCCGGCGGCCGCATCCGCCTGCGCCTGGCCGATGATGTCGTCTCCGAGGCCGCCTTCTCCCCCGACCGCCGCCACCGCTGGTGGCTGGAACGGCGCTGGGATGGCCGGCCCATCGGCAGCCCCGGCGTGGCGGCGGTGATCGGCATGAACCCCTCCACCGCCGACGAGGCGGTGGACGACCCGACCGTGCAGGGGGTGATGTGGCGCGCCCGGCACCTGTGGGGCTGCGGCGGCTGCGTGATGCTGAACGCCTTCGCCTACCGCGCCACCGACAAGGCGCGGCTGCTGGCGGTGGAGGACCCGGTGGGGGATGGCAACGACGCCGCCATCCTGGACCATGCGCGCCGCGCCGATCCGCTGGTGGTGGCCTGGGGCCAGCCGCCGAAGGCGCTGGCTTGGCGCGGCGCGCAGGTCGCCGCGCTGCTGGCGGGGCTGCGGCCGCTCTGCTTCGGGGTGAATGGCGATGGCTCGCCCAAGCATCCCCTCTACCAGAAGCGGACCGCGCCCCTGCTGCCCTGGCCGCCTTAGCGCGGCTGGGCGCGCCCGGCGGCCACGCCTTGCTCGAAGGAACGCTGGCGGGAACGCTGGTGCTGGTCCCAGGCGAAGCCGCCGGCGCCGCCGGCCGCGGCGCCGATCAGCGCGCCCGTGCCGGCATTGCCGGAGATGGAGCCGATGGCCAGGCCCGCCAGCGCGCCGCCGGCGGCGCCGCCGCCGATGCGCTGGGTGGTGGGGCTGATGGTCCGCGGCTCGTCGCAGGCGGCGAGCAGCAGGATCGGGGCGGCGAGGAGGAGCTTCTTCATGGCGTGGTCCCTCCGGTTCAGCGGCGGCGCGCCGGGGCGGGCGCGGCGCAGGGATAGGTGGCGGCGGCGAAGCGCAGCACGCCCTCGGCGGCGCGCTCGTTCAGGCGCTCGGGGTTGGCGGCGGCCCAGGCGATGAAGGCGGCCTGGAGCCCTTCCAGCGTCGGCGAGGGGTCGGGCAGGCAGAAGATCGGCCGCAGTCGCGCCGGGGCGGTCATGATGGAGTGATACTGCCCGATGCCGACGAAGACCCCGCGGCAATAGCCGATGGCGCGCAGGCTGTCGGCATCCTCGCCCGTGGCGCCGCACAGGGCGGCGAGCGTGCCGGTGGTCAGGGCCGGAACCGGGCCGGCGGTCTGCGCCGCGGCCGGGCCGGCGGCGGCG
>JBEQBS010000007.1:0-29000 GCA_041639675.1 Rubritepida sp.
CCACCCGTGGCGGCGGAAGCGCCCCGCCCCGGCCGCAGCGTCACCACCAGCGAGCGCACGCCGGTGAACCTGCGCGCCGCACCCGGCGGCGGCGGCGAGGTGATCCGCACCGTGCCGCGCGCCACGCAGATGGAGGTCTTCGCCGAGGCGCCGGGCGGCTGGCTCCAGGTGGGCCAGGGCGGCGTGGCCTGGGGCTGGGTGCACCTGTCGGTGCTCAGCCTCTACTGACGCCCGCGCGCATCCTCGATCACCACGCCGTCGCGCGGCAGGCTGCCCGCCGGCACCACCCGCGCCGTGCCGCGCAGCCGCGTCTCCCCGCGCAGCGTGGCTTCCAGCGCCGCGGCGTCGCCGCCCTCGGCCAGCAGCTCCATCGCGTCCTGCTCCTCCTGCCGCGTCACCACCAGGCGCAGGCGCCCGGCCTCCGGGTGGCGGCGGAGGATGGCGGCCACCTGCTCGGGGCGGATGAACATGCCCTTCACCTTGCAGCTCTGGTCCGCCCGGCCCAGCCAGCCGGCGATGCGCCCGCCTGGCAGCCGCCGCGACATGTCGCCCGGCGAGACGCGCAGGATGGGGTGCGCGGGGTCGGGCACCGTCACCGCCACCTCGCCCACCTCGCCTTCGGGCAAGGCCTCGTTCGTGCCGGGGCGCAGGATTTCCAGGATGATGCCGGGCGCGATGGCCATGCCGGGCGCGCCATCCGCCGTGCCATGCGCCACCAGCCCCAGCTCCGCCGTGCCATAGGCCTCGATGGCGGCCACGCCGCGCGCGCGCACCCAGTCGCGCAGGGAGGGCGGGAAGGCGGCGGCGGTGACGACGGCCTTGGTGATGCAGGCGCCATCCTCCCCCGCGGCGTCCAGCAGGATCTTCAGGAAGTCCGGCGTGCCGGCATAGGCGCTGGGGCGCAGCGCGCGGATCACCTCGGCCAGCGCGGCGGTGTTGCCCGGCCCGGCGGGGATCACCGTCGCCCCCGCCGCCCGCGCCCCGCCATCCAGGATGAAGCCGCCGGGGCTGAGGTGATAGCTCAGGCAGTTCAGCACCAGGTCGCCGGGGCCGATTCCCGCCGCGCGGAAGGCGTGGGCGAAGCGCCAGGGGTCGGGCATGTCGCGCGCGCCCTCGAAGATCGGGCCGGGCGAGGCGAAGACGCGCGCGAAGCCCGCCGCCGGCCCGGCCAGCCCGCCGAAGGGCGGTGCCGCGGCCTGCATCGCCGGCAGCGCCGACTTGCGCAGCACCGGCAGGGCGTGCAGCGGCGTGTCCGGCGTGCAGCCGGCCAGCAGCGCCCGCCAGCCCGGCAGATCCAGGGCGGCGGCGATGGTGGCGCGCAGGTCCATGGTGTGTCCTCCCATGCCGCGCATCGCAGCACGGCGGGGCGCGCCGCGCTACACGCGCCGGATGTTCCACATCCCCAGGATCGCCGTCAGCGCCCCTTGCAAATTCGCCCGCATCGCGCCGGAGGAGAAATACTGGCCCGTGGGCATGTAGGGTGCCTCCTCCATCACCACGCGCTGGATGCGCCGCGCCGCCGCCTGCTGGCCCGCCAGGTCCGGCGCGTCGAACCAGGCCGTGCGCGCCTCCTCCAGCGCCGGGAGGTCGGCCCAGCCGAACCAGCCCTGCGCGCCATTGCCGCGCAGGAAGGGCATGACGCCGGGGTTGATGCCCTCCATGCCCACCCAGGTGGTGTGGAACATGCTCCAG
The DNA here is from genome assembly GCA_041639675.1 of Rubritepida sp. Classification (GTDB taxonomy): domain Bacteria; phylum Pseudomonadota; class Alphaproteobacteria; order Acetobacterales; family Acetobacteraceae; genus Roseococcus. Next base: position 1,693 of record JBEQBS010000007.1, read on the forward strand.
CCGCCCTGGGCCGGTGGCTCGCGCCGGGCGCGGCGCTGCACCAGCGTGCCCCAGTCGCTCACCACGTACTCCACCGGCATGCCCAGCTTCCCGAACAGGTCGCGCTGCACCTCGGCCAGCGCGGCCAGGATGGGCTGGTCGGCCGGGGACAGCAGCGTCACCCGCTCGCCGGCATAGCCGGCCTCCCGCAATTCGCGCCGCGAGCGTTCCAGGTCGCGCGGGGCGGTGATGGCCTCCAGCGCCTCGTCATTGGCCAGGGGCGTGCCGGGGGTGAAGACGCCCAGCCCGGTGCGGGTGCGCCCGGCCTCGGTGCCGGCGGCGGCGGTCATGAAGTCGGCCTGGGAGATGGCGCGCAGCACGGCGCGGCGCACCGCCGGCCGGTCGAAGGGCGGGTGCAGCGTGTTGAAGATCCCCGTGCCGAAGACGCCCAGCGGGCTGGCGGGCACGATGGCCACGTCCCGCGCGCGGCGCAGGCTGGGCAGCAGGTCGTTGGGCGGGTTCTCCCACCAATCCACCTCGCCGGCGCGCAGGGCGCCGGCGGCGGTGGCGGGGTCGGGCATGACGTGCCACTCCACGCGCTCGAAATGGGCGCGCTTGGGGCCGGCGGCCCAGTCGGCCTCGCCGCCTGGGCGCGGCACGTAGTGCGGGTTGCGCTCCACCGCCAGGCGGGCGCCGGCCACGCGCTCGCCGGGCAGGAAGCGGAAGGGGCCGCAGCCCACCACCTCGGTCAGCGCGCGGTGGGCGTCCTGCACCGCCAGGCGCTCGGGCATCACGAACAGGGCGGGCGGGCCGAGCTTCGCCAAGGTCTCCAGCAGCGGGCCGAAGGGGCGGTGCAGGCGGATGGTGAAGGCGCGGTCGCCCTCCTCCGCCATCTCCGCCACGCGGGCCATCAGCGCCTGGCCCAGCGAATCGCGCTGCGCCCAGCGGCGGATGGAGGCGACGCAGTCCCGCCCGCGCACCCTTTCGCCATCGCCGAAGCGCAGCCCCTCGCGCAGCACGAAGCGCCAGGAGAGGCGGTCGTCGGAGGCGGTCCAGCCCTCCACCATCTGCGGCTGCGGCCGCAGCTGCGAATCCAGCCCGAAGAGCTGGTCATGCACCATCAGCGCGAAGGTGCGGGTGACATAGGCGGTGGTGAAGACGGGGTCGAGGATGGTCACGTCGCTCTGCGGCACGTAGCGCAGCGGGCGCTGGGCCTGGGCCAGCGCGGGGGCGGCCAGGGCCAGGGCGGGCAGCGCCAGCACATGGCGGCGGCGGATGGTCATCGCGGTTGCTCCTTCACCCGGCACTTCGCCCCTCGCGCGCAGCAAAGCGCGGCCGCCGCCCCCCGTGCAAGCCGGCGCATGCGGGTGCAGCATGCGTGCCATGAGCCGACGCACGATCCTCGCCGCCTGCCAGATGGGCCCCCTGCACCGCGCCGATGGCCGCGCCACCGCCGTGGCGCGCATGGTCGCGCTGCTGGAGAAGGCGGCGCGCATGGGCGCCGAGGTCGCGGTCTTCCCCGAGCTGGCGCTGACCACCTTCTTCCCGCGCTGGTTCCACGAGGACCTGCGCGAGGCCGACCACTGGTACGAGACGGCGCTGCCATCCAACGAGACGGCGCCGCTGTGGGAGGCGGCGCGGCGCCTGGGCATCGGCTTCCACCTGGGCTTCGCCGAGAAGACGCCCGAGGGGCGCCGCTTCAACACCGCCGTCTATGTCCACCCATCGGGCGAGGTGGCGCTGAAGTACCGCAAGGTCCACCTGCCCGGCCATGCGGAGCACGACCCCATCCGCAGGGTCCAGCACCTGGAGAAGCGCTACTTCGAGCCCGGCGACCTGGGCTTCCCGGTGGTGCGCGCCCCGCTGGGGGGAACGGAGGCCAATATCGGCCTGCTGATCTGCAACGACCGCCGCTGGCCCGAGGCCTGGCGCGTGCTGGGGCTGCAACAGGTCGAGCTCGTCATGCTGGGCTACAACACGCCCTCCCTGAACATGGAGAATCGCGGCTTCGAGGCGCATCACCTGCGCGTGGAGCATTCGGTGCTGAGCATCCGCGCCGGGTGCTACCAGAATGCCTGCTACGCCGTGGCGGTGGCCAAGGCCGGCACGGAGGACGGGCACGAGCTGTTCGGCCACTCCGTCATCGTCAACCCGCAGGGCGAGGTGGTGGCCCAGGCCACCACCTGGGATGACGAGGTGGTGGTGGCCGAGGCCGATTTCGCGCGCTGCGAGCTGGGCCGCACCACCATCTTCGACTTCGCCCGCCACCGCCGGCCGGAGCACTACGGCCGCATCGTGGAACAGGTGGGCAGCGTGGCGCCGCCGCGCTGGACGCCCGCTCAGCCGTAGGGGAAGGCCCCCAGCCACAGCACGTCCTCGATGGCGCGCGCGCCGGTGGCCAGCATCACCAGCCGGTCCCAGCCCAGGGCGATGCCGCTGCCCGCCGGCATCATGCCCACGGCGCGCAGGAAATCCTCGTCGGCCGGCCAGGCCTCGTCCTCGCCATGCAGGCGGATGCGCTCGGCCACGTCCTGCGCGAAGCGGGCGCGCTGCTCGGCCTCGTCGGTCAGCTCGTCGAAGGCGTTGGCCAGCTCCATCCCGCCGGCATAGAGCTCGAAGCGCAGGGCGGCGCGCCCGTCGGCGGGGTCGCGCCGGGCGAGCGCAGCCTGGGGGGCGGGCCAGTGGGTGAGGAAGGTGGCCGGCCCTTCCGCCATGCGCGGCTCCACATGGTCCAGCAGCAGGCGGAAGAAGGCGTCTTCCCAGGATTCGCCGTCGCGCGCGCCCAGGGCGGCGGGGTCGCCGGTGCCGTCGGGGCGGATGCTCGCCAGCAGGTCCCGCCCCGCCCAGCGTCCGAACGCCTCGGCGCAGGTGATACGGCGGAAGGGGCCGGCGCAGGAGGGATGCGGGCACAGCGCGCGCACCAGCGCCTCCGTCTCGTCCATCAGCGCCTCCAGCGTGAAGCCTGGGCGGTACCATTCCAGCATGGTGAATTCGGGCGCGTGGGTGCGGCCGCGCTCGCCGTTGCGCCAGACGCGGGCGAATTCGAAGAGGGGGCCGCTGCCGCCGGCCAGCAGGCGCTTCAGCGCCATCTCCGGGCTGGTGCGCAGCCACAGGCGCTGCCGCTCGCCCTGGCCCAGGTGGGGCAGGTAGTCGCTGCGGAAGCCGCGCAGGTGCACCTCCATCCCAGGGGCGGGAACCAGGCAGGGCGTTTCCGCCTCCCGCACGCCGCGTTCGGCGAACCAGGCGCGGGCCTGCGCCGTCATCCGCGCGCGGGCATCCAGGAAGGGCATGCGGGCGGCGAGGCGCCCGGGCGACCAATGGGGCATTGCGCGGGGCGCCGTAGCAGGGCAAGCCCCGGCCCGCCATGGCCCGCACGCTGCGCACGCCCGACGACCTCATCGCCGCCGGCCTGGCGGAGGAGGCCGCGCGCCCGGCGCTGGAGGCGGTGGCCGCGCGCTACGCCATCGCGCTGACGCCGGCGATGGCCGCGCTGGCGGCGCGCGAACCCGCCCTGGCCCGGCAATACCTGCCGGATGCGGCGGAGCTGGAAACGGCCCCGCATGAGCTGGACGACCCGACGGCGGATGCCCCCTTCACCCCCGTGCCCGGCGTGGTCCACCGCTACCCCGACCGCGCGCTGCTGAAGCCGCTGCTGGCCTGCCCGGTCTATTGCCGCTTCTGCTTCCGGCGCGAGCATGTGGGCCCGGATGGCGGCCTGCTGGACGAGGCGGCGCTGGAGCGCGCCCTGGCCTGGTTCGCCGCCAACCCGCAGGTGCGCGAGGCCATCCTGACCGGCGGCGACCCGCTGATCCTCTCGCCGCGCCGGCTGGGGCACATCCTGGGCCGGCTGGCGGCGCTGCCGCACATCGAGGTGCTGCGCATCCACACCCGCGTGCCGGTGGCCGATCCCTCCCGCGTCACGCCCGCGCTGCTGGCGGCGCTGGCGCTGGAAACGCCGCTCTATGTCTGCGTCCACGCGAACCATGCCAGCGAGTTCACGCCAGCCGCCGCCACAGCCCTGCGCGCGCTGCATGGCACGGGCGCGGTGCTGCTGGGGCAGTCGGTGCTGCTGCGCGGGGTGAACGACACGGCGGAGGCGCTGGAGGCGCTGTTCCGCGCGATGCTGCGCCACCGCGTGAAGCCCTACTACCTGCACGCGCTGGACCCCGCGCCGGGCACCGCGCGCTTCGCCGTGCCGGATGCCGAGGGGCTGGCCCTGCTGGCCGCCCTGCGCGGCCGCATCAGCGGCACCGCCCTGCCGCATTTCGTGCGCGAGGCACCGCAGGGTGGCGGAAAGCGCCCGGTGGGGTTTGACATGCCGGCGGATGGCGCTAGAAGCGCGCCTCACGGATGGGCGTTTAGCTCAGTTGGTAGAGCAGCTGACTCTTAATCAGCGGGTCGTAGGTTCGAGCCCTACAACGCCCACCATCCCCTTCCCGGACATGCCATGACCCCCCGCCTCCTCGTGGACGCCGATGCCTGCCCGGTGCGCGAGGAGGTGCTGCGCGTCGGCGGGCGGCTGGGCTTCGCCGTGGTCTTCGTTTCCAACGGCTCCCGCCCCATCCGCCCGCCCGAGGCGCCCTTCGCCCGGCTGCACCTGGTGCCCGAGGGCGCGGACGCCGCCGATGACTGGATCGCCGAGCAGGCCGGGCCGCGCGACATCTGCCTGACCAACGACATCCCCCTGGCCGCGCGCTGCTTGGCGAAGGGCGCCGCCTGCCTGTCCTTCAAGGGCCATGCCTGGACGGCGTCCAACATCGGCAGCGCCCTGGCCGGGCGGGAGCTGGCCCGCCACCTGCGGGAGATGGGCCAGGGCGGTGGCCAGGCGCCAATGGCCAAGGCCGACCGCTCGCGCTTGCTGGTGGCGCTGGACGCCATGGCCCAGGCCCTGCTGCGCGCGCCCTGAACGGGAATTCACTCGCCGCCCGGCAATGCCTGCCGCATTATGCGAACGACTCGCAATTGCAGGCCATGCCCATGACCGCCTTCCTCGATTCCTTCCTCATCCTGCTCCGCGAGGGGCTGGAGGCCGTGCTCGTCCTCGCCGCCCTGGGCGCCATGCTGCGCCGCGCCGCGGCGGAACGCGCCGCCCTGCTGGGCTGGGGCGCGCTGGCCGGGGTGGCGGCCTCCCTGCTCGCCGCCCTGGCCTATTGGCGCCTGCTGGGCGGCGAGCACGATGACCGGGTGGAGGCGGTGACGCTGGCGCTGGCCGCCGCCCTGCTGCTCTGGACCGGCGGCTGGCTGGCCCGCCGCGCCGACCCGCGCGCCTGGCAGCAGGCGCTGGAACGCCAAGCGGAGCGCGCCTTGCAAGCCCGCCGCGTGGCGCTGGCGGTGGGCGCCATCGGCTTCCTCGCCGTGTTCCGCGAAGGCGCCGAGACGGTGCTGTTCGTCGCCGCGCTGGAGGGCGCGCCGCTGGCCATCGCAGGCGGGCTGGGCGCGGCGGCGCTGGTGCTGGCCGGCATCTGGGCCGTGATCCGCGGCGGCACGCTGCGCCTGCCGCTGCGGCCGCTCATCCTGGGCACCTCCGCCTTCCTGCTGCTGATGGCCGCGCGCTTCGCCGCCGCCGCGGTGGGCGAGCTGCAGGAGCAGCAGGTGCTGGGCTTCACCCCGCTGGAGCTGCCCGACGCCCTGCTGGCGCTGGGCCTGCCCGACAGCATGGAAAGCCTCGCCACCTTCGCCGCGGTGCTGGCCGTCGCGCTGGGGATGCTGGCGTGGCGGCGCCTGCCCGCCCCCGCCGCGGCCCAGCCGGCGGAGTAGGAACGGGGAACGCCGCCCCGGCAGGGCCAGGGCGGCGCGTGAAGTCTCGAACGAGTCTGGTAGTCTGTAGTGCGGCGCCAACGCGCGGGCGGGCGCCCCGGTTTCAGGCGCCGGGAATCACCGCGCCCCCGAACTGCCGCTCCACGAACTCCCGCACCTCGGGGTGGGCGTAGCCGGCGGCCAGGCGGCGCGCCCAGGGTGCGGCCTCGTCGCGGCGGCGCACCACCACCAGCACGGTGTAGACGCTGCGCTGGTCCTCGCGCGCCAGGGCGTCGCGCAGCGGGTTCAGCCCGGCCGGCACCGCGAAGTTGCCGGTGACGGCGCCGGCATCCACATCCTCCAGCGCGCGGACGATGCTCGCCGCCTCCAGCTCCACGAAGCGGATGCGCTTCGGGTTCTCGGTGATGTCGGCCACGGTGGCGCGGAAATCCACGCCCGGGCGCAGGCGGATGACCCCGGCCTCGGCCAGGATCAGCAGGGCGCGGCCGCCATTGGTGGGGTCGTTGGGGATGGCGATGCGCGCGCCCTGGGGCAGCGCGTCCAGGGCGCGGTGGCGGCGGCTGAACACGCCCATCAGCGTCAGCACCGTCTTGCCGACGGGGACGAAGTCGTAGCCCCGCTGGGCGCGCTGCGCCTCCAGGAAGGGCAGGTGCTGGTAGGCGTTGGCGTCCAGGTCGCCGGCCGCCAGCGCGGCGTTGGGCTGGATGAAGTCGCCGAACTCCACGGCGCGGGTGTGGAAGCCGTCGCGGCGCAGCACCTCGGCCACCTTCTCAAAGGTCTGGGCATGGACGCCCTGGGTGACGCCGACGCGCACCGGGCGGGCGGCGGTGCCGATCTCCGGCGCGCCCTGGGCGGCAACGGCGAAGGGCATGGCGAAGGGCAGGATGAGGGCGGAACGTCGCAGCATGGGTGGGTTCTCCGTCAGCGATGGGACAGCCGGCGCACGAGCCAATCCCCGAAGGATTGCAGCCCCTGCACCAGCAGGATGAGGATGAGGACGACGCTGGCCATCACCTCGGGCATGAAGCGCTGGTAGCCGAAGCGGATGCCCAGGTCGCCCAGGCCGCCGCCGCCCACCGCGCCCGCCATGGCCGAGAAGCCGACCAGCGACACCAGCGCCACGGTGGTGGCGGCGACGATGCCCGGCAGCGCCTCGGGCACCAGCACCTTCAGCACGATCTGCATGCGCGTGGCGCCCATGGCGCGCGCGGCCTCCACCACGCCCGTGTCCACCTCGCGCAGCGCATTCTCGAACAGGCGCGCCAGGAAGGCGGTGGCGGCCAGGGCCAGCGGCACGATGGCCGCCGCGGTGCCGATGGAGGTGCCGGCGACCAGGCGGGTGAAGGGGATGATGGCCACCATCAGGATGATGAAGGGGGTGGAGCGCAGCGCGTTCACCGCCAAGCCCAGCGGCCGGTTCAGCCAGGCATTGGGCGAAAGCCCGCCCCGGCCCGTGACGTGCAGCAGCAGCGCCAGCGGCAGCCCCAGCGCCACGGCGATGGCGGCGGAGGCGCCGACCATCAGCAGCGTCTCGATGAACGCCTCCAGCATCAGCTCCTGCATGGTGGGCGTCAGCCAGCTCATGCGAACGGCCCTTCATTCGTCATCACGCCGCAGGCGGCGCTGGCCGTTCGCATGAGTCTTTCCTGTGCCCTCAAACGCCGGGCGCGGCCTCCGGCCGCTTGGCTGCGCCGCACTTGCGGCGGCGCGCAGAAGCGCGCTCGGCCCGCTTGCGCGGACCGCCGACGATGACGCCGTCGAGGACAGGGGTTGTTCATCGCGCGATCTCCGTCACGTCCAGGCCCAGGCCGCGCATCCAGGCGAAGGCCCCCTCCAGCTTCTCCGCCGGGCCATAGGCGGCCAGCGCCATGACGCCGAAGGGCTCGCCGGCGATCTCGTCCACCCGGCCGCTGACGATGTTCATGTCCAGCCCCCAGTCGCGGCTCGCCTCGCTCACCACCGCGCGCGTGCTGTGCAGCCCGGCGAAGAGCACCTGCACCAGCCGGAGCGCCTCGCCGGGGCGGGGCTCGGGCAGGCGGGCCAGGGTGCCGGGCGGCACGGCATGGCCGATCACCTCCGCCACGAAGCGGCGCGTGGTGTCCTGCTGCGGGCGGGTGAAGACGTCGAAGACCCGGCCCTGCTCGATGACGCGCCCGGCCTCCATCACCGCCACGCGGTCGCAGGCGGCCTTCACCACCGCCATCTCATGGGTGATGAGCAGCACGGTCAGGTCCAGCCGGGCACGAAGGTCGCGGATCAGGGCCAGGATTTCGCCGGTCGTCTCGGGGTCCAGGGCGCTGGTCGCCTCGTCGCACAGCAGGATGCGGGGGTTCGACGCCAGCGCGCGGGCGATGCCGACGCGCTGCTTCTGCCCGCCGGAAAGCTGGGCCGGGAAGGCGTCGCGCCGCGCCTCCAGCCCCACCAGCGGCAGGATGGCGCGCACGCGGGCGTCACGCTCGGCGCGGCCTACCCCGGCGATCTCCAGCGGGAAGGCGATGTTCTCGGCCGCCGTGCGGCGGGCATGCAGGTTGAAGTGCTGGAACACCATGCCCATGCCGCGGCGGGCCTGGCGCAGCGCCCCCTCCCCCAGCGTGTCCAGCCGCTGACCCAGCACCTCGACCGTGCCGGAATCCGGGCGCTCCAGCAGGTTCACGCAGCGGATCAGCGTGGATTTCCCCGCCCCCGAGCGGCCGATGATGCCGAAGACCTCGCCGGGCGCGACGGCGAGCGAGACGCCGTCCAGCGCCGGCGGGGCATGGGGCGCGAAGCGGCGGGACAGGCCGGACAGGCGGATGGCGGGCATGGGATGCGCCCCATGCCCGAGCGCGCCGCCGCGCGGAAGCGCCGATCCGTGGAGGTGCCCATGCGCGTCAGGCACGCAGCGCCTCGCCCTTCACCGTGACGCGCGAACCGGAGCGCACCTGCGGGAAATAGTCCCACAGGGCCAGGTGGAGCACGGCGCGGTTGTCCCAGAAGGCGACCGAATCGGGCTGCCAGCGGAAGCGGATCTGGAAGTCCGGCTTTTCCGAATGCTCGAACAGGAAGCGCAGCAGCGCCTCCCCCTCGCCATCCGGCAGGCCGTTGATGCGGGTGGTGAAGAGCCGGTTCACGTAGAGGCCGCGCCGGCCGGAGATGGGGTGGCGGATCACCACCGGATGCACCGCCTCGGGGAAGCTGCGGCCGCGGTCATCCACGCCGTTGATGCGGTTGCGGCGCCGGTAGTTGGGCGCGCCCTCATGCGTCGCCGTCAGCCCCTCCAGCAACGCCTGGAAGCGCGGGGACAGCGCCTCGTAGGCGGCGGCAAGGCTGGCGAAGAGGGTGTCCCCGCCCACCGGCGGCACGGTGTGCAGGTGCAGGATGGAGCCCAGCGGCGGCTCCGGCAGGCACGAGACGTCGGAATGCCAGCGCTCGCCGGCGATGATCTTCGAATGCGCGTCGGCATGGACGGGCATGATCTCCGGGTGGCCCTCCGGCCCCGGGGTGTTGGGATGGATGTCCAGCGGGCCGAAATACCGGCCGAAGCGCTTCTGGGTGTCATGGGTGAAGGGCTGCCCGCGGAAGAACAGCACGCCATGCCGGCCCAGCGCCTGGCGCAGCGCGGCCACCGTGGCGGGGTCCAGCGGGCGGGTGATGTCCAGGCCCTCGACCTCGGCGCCCAGGTGGGGCGAGGCGGGGTTGAGGCGCAGGGCGGAATGGGTGGGGGGCAGCACGTCCATGGGCAGAGCCTTTCCGGGGCGCCGCGCATTCCACGTCGCCATTCGGGCATTACCGTAGGTTTTCACGAAATTGTGAAGCGTATTTCGCTTGACCAACGCGCATGGCGCGTAGATCATCGGCGCATGGCGACCCTGCACATGCTCCTGCCCCTCGATCCGCTGCTGCTGCTGCAATGCTGCGTGGCGCTGGGCGGGCTGGCGCTGCACCTGCGCGCGCCCGTGCTGCCCGAGGTTGTGGAGGCCGCGGTCATCCACGCGGCAGGGGCGTGACGATGCTGCGCTCCATCCCGCTGATGGACCATGGCGCGCTGGTCGCCATCGCCGCGCAGGGCGATGCCGGCTGGTACCTCATCGCGCTGGATGCGCGGCTGGAGGAGCTGAACCGCGCCAATTTCCGCGACGCCGCGGCCGCCGAGCGCGTGGCGCGCGCCGTGCTGGCGCGCCAGGGCTGCGCGGGGCGGGCCTAGCCCGCCGCGTCCTCGCGCAGGTAGGGCTCGACCGGGCCGGTCAGCTTCATCGTCAGCGGCTTGCCGCGCCGGTCCACCTTGTTGCCCAGCCCCACCCGCACCCAGCCCTCGCTGACGCAGTATTCCTCGACATTGGTGCGCTCCTCGCCGCGGAAGCGGATGCCGATGCCGCGCTTCAGCAGCTCGGCGTCGTGGAAGGGGCTGTCGGGGTCGTTGGAGAGGCGGTCTGGCAGGGTGGTCATGGCCCAGCCGGTTATGCCAGGCGCGGCCCGGCGGCAAGCCGTCGCTTGCCCTGGGGCGGCGATGGGTCTATGCGGCGCGCTTCACGGCCGGGCCGCCATCGTGGCCTGCCGCATCCCGAAAGCCCCGCCATGAAGCCCGACACCCACCCCGCCTACCACGACCTCACCGTCATCATGACGGACGGCACCACCTTCACCACGCGCACCGCGGGCGGCAAGCCGGGCGACACGCTGCGCCTGGACATTGACCCCAAGTCCCACCCGGCCTGGACCGGCGTGCAGCGCATCATTGACACCGGCGGGCAGGTGGCGAAGTTCAACAAGAAGTTCGCCGGCATCGGCCTCAAGAAGGGCTGAGGGGGGGGGGGCGCGCCCCGCTTTTCCTTGCCCTGGAACGCCGGGCGCGCGCATCCGCGCGCCTGGCTTCGTCACCCTGTGAAGGGTGGCGGCTCGGCCATGCGCCTTCGCATCCTCCATGCGTGGGTGCCGGCCTTCGCGGATGGCGCCCCTTGAACCGGGCCTCCGCGCCACCCAATTCCATCCCCGTCGCGGCGCCCTCGTGGGCCGCGGCGCGGGGTGTCCGGGGCCTGCCCGATCGGGGGGCCTGCGATGGATGTCCCGCTGTTCCGAACCTTGCTCCGCATGAAGGAGGTTCCTCGTGAACGCGATTGACTTCTCCCCCCTGTTCCGCACCGCCATCGGCTTCGACCGCTTCGCGCGCCGGCTCGACGCCGCGCGTGTCTCCGGCGAGGCGCAGGCCTACCCGCCCTACAACATCGAGGTGACGGGCGAGGACCGCTACGCCCTGACGCTCGCCGTCGCCGGCTTCGGGCCGGATGACATCGAGCTGGTCGCCAAGGACGACACGCTGACCGTCACCGGCAAGCTGCCCGCCGCGCCGGAGGGCGAGGAGCGCAAGTTCCTGCACCGCGGCATCGCCGGCCGCGCCTTCGAGCGCCGCTTCGTGCTGGCCGACCACCTGGTGGTGGAGGGCGCGCGGATGGAGAACGGGCTGCTGCACGTCTCCCTGAAGCGCGAGGTGCCCGAGGCGCTGAAGCCCCGGCGCATCGCCATCCAGCAGGCGGCGCCGCAGCAGGTGCTGACCCAGCAGGCGGCCTGACCGGGCCGCGACGGGGGGCGGCCGGCATGGGCCGCCCCTCACCCCTTGCGGAAGAAGGCCTCTGCCGCCGCCTTCTGGTGGTCCTTCGCCGCCAGCGCGGCCTCCGCGCGCCGGATCTCCTCCCGCAGCGATGCCAGGTAGGCGTGCAGCGCCTCGGCGCTCCAGCCCTCCAGCTTCGCCGGAACGAAGTCCTCGCGCGGCCTGGGGCGTGGTTCCTCCTCGAACATTCGGCTCCTCCGGGCGTTGGGGCTTGGCCCCCTGCCAGGGTGCCAGTATAGGGCAGCCGAGCCGGGCGCGCGCGCCCATTCGGCGCGAACCCGTTCGACCTTTTGGCAAGAGACACCCATGGCCCAGCCCCTGATGCCCAAGGCAACCGCCGTGTGGCTGATCGAGAAGACCTCCCTCTCCTTCGAGCAGATCGCCGATTTCGTGCAGATGCACCCGCTGGAGGTCCAGGCCATCGCGGATGGCGAGGTGGCGCAGGGCATCATCGGCTACGACCCCGTGCAGAACGGGCAGGTGAGCCGCGAGGACATCGCCCGGGCCGAGGCCGACCCGAATGCCCGCCTGCACCTGGCCGCCGGCGCCATCCCGGCCAACAAGAACCGCGGCAAGGGCGCGCGCTACACCCCCGTCTCCAAGCGGCAGGACAAGCCGAACGGCATCGCCTGGCTGCTGCGCAACCACCCCGAGCTGTCGGTGGCGGAGATCGGCAAGCTGCTGGGCACCACCAAGGACACCATCGTGAAGGTGCGCGACAAGACGCACCTGAACAGCGCCAACATCAAGCCGGGCGATCCCGTCATCCTCGGCCTGTGCACGCAGAGCGCGCTGAACGCCGCCGTGGCCGTGGCCCGCGCCCGCCTGCCGGCCGACGCCGCGCCCCAGGACGAGGCGGAGACGGCGGCGGAGGACTGACCCCCGCCGCCGCCGCGGTCAATGCGTGCGGGACAGGCGCAGGCGCTCCAGCTCCTCCTTCAAGGCCAGCTTTTCCCGCTTCAGCTTGGCCAGCACCGAATCATCCGGGCGCGGCCGCTGCCCCTCGGCCATGATGCGGGACTCGAGGTCCTGATGGCGGGTTTCCAGGCTGCGGATACGCGGGGCGTGCATCATGCGGCGAATTCCTCCATCGTCCTGAACCGACCGGCTGCAAGCCAGGGCATGGTTCCATGGTTGGGCGCCGTGGCTGTTGCAACCGGGGCACCCATGCTATCCCTCTCGCACGACGAAAGTGAACTTTTTCCTTCGGCCCCGCCGATGGATCGGTTCCCGCGCCGGGGGTGCTGCACGGACCATGCTGGAAGACCGCGAATCGCTGCTGCGCCGCCTGCATGAGCTGCGCAGCGAGCACCGGGACCTGGACACCGTCATCGCGCGCCTCGCCGACAGCCCGGCCGATGCGCTGCAGATCCAGCGGCTGAAGAAGCGCAAGCTGAAGCTGAAGGACGAGATCTCCTGGCTGGAGGGGCGCCTGGTGCCGGACATCATCGCATGACGCAGCCGCTCATCGGCATCATCATGGGCAGCCGCTCCGACTGGGAGACGATGCGCCACGCCGCCGAAACCCTCGCCGCGCTGGCGGTGCCGCACGAGGCGCGCGTGGTTTCCGCCCACCGCACCCCGCAGCGGCTGGTGGACTACGCGACCACGGCGCGCGACCGCGGGCTGAAGGTGGTGATCGCCGGGGCCGGGGGTGCGGCGCACCTGCCCGGCATGGCCGCCAGCATGACGCCGCTGCCCGTGCTGGGCGTGCCGGTGGAGAGCCACGCGCTGAAGGGCATGGATTCGCTGCTGTCCATCGTGCAGATGCCCGGCGGGGTGCCGGTGGGCACGCTCGCCATCGGCAAGGCCGGCGCCATCAACGCCGCCCTGCTGGCCGCCGCCATCCTGGCGCTCGGCGATACCGCCCTCGCCGCCCGGCTGGATGCCTGGCGCGCCGCGCAGACCGGGGGGGTGGCGCTTGACCCGGCGTGACGCCCTGCCGCTGGGCGGGCGCATCGGCATCCTGGGCTCGGGCCAGCTGGGCCGCATGTCGGCCATGGCCGCCGCCCGGCTGGGCTTCCGCCCGCACGTCTTCGGGCCCGAGGCCGACGGGCCCGGCATGCAGGTCGCCGCCGCCCGCACCATCGCCGCCTATGAGGACAGGGCCGCCCTGCACGGCTTCGCCGCATCGGTGGATGTCGTCACCTTCGAGTTCGAGAACGTCCCCGCCGCGACGCTGGAGGCGCTGGCCGGGCGGGTGGAGTGCCGCCCGGGCCTGAAGGCGCTGGCCACCTGCCAGGACCGGCTGGCGGAGAAGCGCTTCCTCGAATCCGCGGGCGTGCCGGTGGCCCCCTGGCGCGCGGTGCATTCGCTGGAGGAGCTGCGCGCCGCCATCGCCGATCTCGGCCTGCCGGCGGTGCTGAAGACCACCCGCATGGGCTATGACGGCCGCGGCCAGGCGGTGCTGCGCAACCCGGAGGAGGCGGAGGCCGCCTTCGCCCGGCTGGCGCCGCATCCGCTGGTGCTGGAGGGCTTCGTGCCCTTCACCCATGAGGTGTCGGCAGTGGCCGCCCGTGGCGCCGATGGCGCCCTTGCCGTCTATGAGGCCTCCGAGAACCGGCACGTCGGCGGCATCCTGGACGTGTCGCTGGTGCCGGCGGGCGTGCCGGCGGCGGCGGCGGCGGAGGCGCGCCGCCTGGTGGCCCGCGTGGCCGAGGGGCTGGAGCTGGTGGGCGTGGTGGCGCTGGAGATGTTCCTGCTGCCCGATGGCCGGCTGCTGGCCAACGAGATCGCGCCGCGCCCGCACAATTCCGGTCACTGGACGATGGATGCCTGCGCGTGCTCGCAGTTCGAGCAGCACATCCGCGCCGTGGCCGGGCTGCCGCTGGGGCCGGTGGGGCGGCATGCCCCGGCGGTGGAGATGCGCAACCTGATCGGCCCCGCGGGGCTGGCGGCCTGGCCGGGCTTCGTCGCGCGCGCCGACGCGGTGTGCCACTGGTACGGCAAGGAGGAGGCGCGGCCGGGCCGCAAGCTGGGCCACGTGAACCTGCTGCGGGGCTGACCCGCGCCTGTGGCAAAACTGCCCAGCCCCCCTGTGGTGATTCGGCCACAGCCCCCGGGAAATCCCGGAGGAGGTGGTGCAACCTTCCGGTGGATGGTGTTAGGGTGCCCCCACGCAGCGAGGAATCGCTCGCCCCTGGGCGTGACACGCAGCGACCGAACGAACGAGTTTGGATTAAGGAGAACGAGGATGAGCCTCAAGAAGGCCCTTCTGGCCGCGACCGTTCTGTCGCTGCCCGTCGCCGCCCAGGCGCAGCCGGTCACCGGCCTCTACATCGGCGCCGGTGCCGGCACCAACTACCGCATGGAGAGCGACGGCAACCTGCCCGCCGGTCCGCGCCAGCTGGCGGCCAATGCCGGCCTGCAGCAGAACGGCAAGGTCGAGACCAACTGGGGCTATGTCGGCGTCGGCAGCATCGGCTGGGGCTTCGGCAACGGCTTCCGCGCCGAGCTCGAGGGCAACTACCGCAACAACTCCGTTGACACGGTGACTCTGTCGGGCCGCCAGGGCTTCTTCTCCGGCGGCACGATCCACCAGTACGGCGTGATGGCGAATGCCCTCTACGACATCCACCAGCTGAACCTGGGCGGCTTCGTGCCGTATGTCGGCGTCGGCGCCGGCTATGTGTGGCAGGACTGGCGCAACGTGCGCGGCTCCTCCGCCTTCCCGGGCCGCACCGGCTCCATCCGCATTGACGACCGTGACGGCCGCTTCGCCTACCAGGCGATCGCCGGCGTGGCCTACAACCTGTCCTCCGTCGCCCCGGGCCTGGCCCTGACGGCCGAGTACCGCTTCCTGGGCACGCTGGAGAACAAGCTGGACGGCACCGCGACCCTGACGGGCGTCGGCGGCGGCACCGGCCCGATCCGCGCCGAGGGCGAGAGCTACAACCACAGCATCCTGGTCGGTCTGCGCTACGCGTTCAACGCGCCGCGCCCCGCCCCGGTCGCCGCCGTGGCCCCGGCTCCGGCCCCCGCCCCGGCCCGCACCTACCTGGTCTTCTTCGACTGGGATCGTGCGGACCTGACGGACCGCGCCCGCCAGATCATCGCCGAGGCCGCCACCAACGCCCAGCGCGTCGGCAGCACCCGGATCGAGGTCTCCGGCCACGCCGACAAGACCGGCACCGCCGCCTACAACCAGCGCCTGTCGGTGCGCCGTGCCGAGGCGGTCGCCGCCGAGCTGGGCCGCCGCGGCATCGCCCGCAACCAGATCACGGTCCAGGGCTTCGGCTTCGACCGCCCGCTGGTTCCGACCGCGATGGGCGTGCGCGAGCCGCAGAACCGCCGCGTCGAGATCGTCCTGCGCTAATCCCGCAGGGCGCCCTTGCCGGCAGAGAGGAAGGCGGCCTTCGGGCCGCCTTCTTTTTTTGTGGCGCGACGATGGCGTCGGGCAACAAAAAAGGCGGCCCGCAGGGGCCGCCTTTTCCATGGGTGCGAAGCGCGGGCCTTCAGCGCGTCACCGTCTGGCCCTGGCCCTGGGCGCGTTGCTGGCCCTGCTGCCGCTGCTGGCGCGGCGCCGGCGTGGTGCAGGCCGGGAGCGAATAGACCTGCGGCACCTGCCGGTCCACCGAGAGCTGCGACAGCGCCTGCACGTTCGGCGCATTGTACGCCTCGGCGAAGAGGCCGCTCTGGTTGCGGCAGAAGAAGGTGCCCTGGCTGATGCCCACCTGCGACTGGCCGTTGGCCAGGTTGGTGATGTACTGGTCGGTCTGGCGCTGGTGCTGGCCGCCGGCGGTGCGGCGGAAATGCGCCTGCACGCCACTGAAGGCGCTGGCCAGCTGTGGCCGGAACTTCGTCACGAAGCGGTTGTAGTCGTCATGCATCTCGCAGGTGATGGCCAGCACCATCAGCTGGCTCTGCAGGGCGCGCACGTTGAAGTGCTGCTGCTCGGCCGGCTGCATGCAGGCCTGCTGGGCCGCGGCGAGGTTCGGCGTCAAGGCGAGCAAGGCCGCGCCGGCGAGAAGGCTACGCAGAGGCGTCATGTCCGCCCGTTCTCCTCTCCAGGCCCCTGCCCGGAGGATCCAGGCAAAATGAACGGGGCCAATGGGGTTGCGGGGGGTTCTACACGCTGCGCCTGAAAAGGCGAAGCCCGTTCATGCCGCCCTGGGGTTTCTGCGGGGGGCGATGTCCGCCAGGCGCCGGTCCAGGAATTCCAGCGCCTCCTCCACCTCCGGCTGGCGGGGCGAAAGCCAGAAGGCCAGGGTGGCGCCATAGACCGCCGCCAGCGTGGCGCGCCGCGTGTACCAGGAGAAATCGGCCGAGGTGTCGCCCGCCGCATGCCACATGGCCGAGGCCGTGCGCGCGGCCACCGTCGCGGCCAGGGGCAGGTTCCAGGGCAGGGCCAGCACCCGCAGGGCCCCGCGCAGTGCCTCGCGGTGCGGCTCGGCGGCGCGCAGCCGCAGCTCGACGATGCGGCGGATGCGCACGGGGATGCGCCAGGAGGCCATCTCCTCCAGGCTCGCGGCCGCCTCCATCTCCGCATCGGCCAGCGCGGCCCAGTCGGCGATGGCGCCGGCCACGCCGCGGGGGAAGTGGCTGTCCAGCAGCAGCGGGTCCTCCCCGGCATCGGTGCAGGCGGCGCGCAGGGTGGCGGGGCTCCAGCCCTCGAACTCCGCGCGTTCCACGGCGGCGCGGATCAGGTGGGGTTCGGTGCTCATGCGTGGCTCTCCATCGCGCGGGCCAGCTCCTCGGTGAAGCCGAGGCGGCCCAGGTCGGGCATGCGGGACAGGTAGAACAGCCCGTCCAGGTGGTCGTCCTCATGTTGCAGGACGCGGGCGGCGATGCCCTCGGCCTCGCCGGCAACCGGCGCGCCGTCCTCGTCCAGCCCGCTCCAGCGCACGCGCCTCGGGCGCTCCACCAGGCCGCGCAGGCCGGGGATGCTCAGGCAGCCCTCCCAGGCAAGGGCGCGCTCCTCGCCCAGCGGGGCGATGACGGGGTTGAACAGGGCGCGTACCGCCTCGCCGTCGCGCCACAGGAACAGGCGCAGGGGCGCATGCACCTGCGGGGCGGCCAGGCCGATCCCGCCGGCATCGGCCAGGGTGTCGCGCATGTCGGCCACCAGGCGGCGCATCTCGGGCGCGTCGGGCCGCGCGACGGGCGCGGCGGTGCCGAGCAGGACGGGGTGGCCCATGCGGGCGATCTTCAGCAGCGCCATGATTCTTTCCTTGGGGCGCGGCCGCCCCGCCAACCCCGCGCCTTTCAGATGCCCACGAAAAAGCCCTTGGCCAAGGGGGGCATCGGTGCTATCCGCGCCGGATGGTCACGGGGCGGCTGTCGCGCCCGTGATTCCATGCGTGTTTGTTGCGCCAGCTGATGCAGGAGATGGCACCGCGTGCAAGTCGTCGTTCGGGACAACAATGTTGACCAGGCGCTGAAGGCGCTGAAGAAGAAGCTCCAGCGTGAGGGCGTGTTCCGGGAGATGAAGCTCCGGCGCCACTACGAGAAGCCGTCCGAGCGCCGCGCGCGCGAGGCCGCGGAGGCCGTCCGCCGCGCCCGCAAGGTGGAGCGCAAGCGCATCGAGCGCGAAGGCTTCTGAGCCTTCCGGGCCGCCTCCTTGCGGCCCTGCTGCTGGCGGCGCCCCCTGCCGGGGCTTCCGCCGAGCTTCTGCCATTCCTGGTCCAGTCGGATTGCCTGCCCTGGGCCTGCCAGGGCGGGCCGATGCTGCGTGCCGGCAGCCCCCTGCCCTGGCGCAAGCATGACTGGCCGGATGCGCGCTGGCGCCCCGCCCCGCCCGGCGGCCACCAGGCCAGCGATTCGCTGCTGACGCGCTTCCGCGGCGCCGAGGCGGTGCTGCAATCCTTTGATTTCGGCGACGGCGCGCGCCGCTTTGGCCGCTTCGATGCCGGAGACGGCGATGGCGGCCAGGTGCTGCTCCGCACGCGCGAGGGCTGGGCCATCGCCATGACGGAGGATGGCGGCAATGGCGTGCAATGGTTCCAGCGCCCCGACTGCACGCCCGGCGGCTGGCTGGTCGCCGGCCCCACCGCCACGGCGGAATGGCAGGAGGCGGTGGCCCCGCTGCACCTGCGCCGCCGCCCCGATGAGTGCCCGGCGGTGCTGGACCGCAGCCTGACGCGCTGGCGCGTGGTGCCGGTGGACTACCCCTGGCGCAGCCCCGGCCTGCCGGGTGGCCGCTTCACCGCGGAAACCCTGCTGTCGGAGCACTTCAGCCACCCGACGCGCGACGCCTCCGACCACCTGGAACGCTCCTGGTATGCCCGCCACCTCGGCCTGCTGCGCTGGGAGCGGTGGGAGCGGCCGGGCGACGCCGCGCAGGCGGCCAGCCTCGCCGCTTCCCGCCGCTGCCCGGAGGTGGCGGGCAGCGAGCCGCCGGCGCCGGGCTGGCGCCGGGTGGATTGCCGCATGTGGACGAACTTCCTGCCCGGCCCCGCCACCCCGGAACCCTGGCCCGCCGCCGCGCATTGAGCGGCGGATGATCCCCGACACGGAACTGCGCGCCCGCCTGGAAGATACCCTCCGCGCCGCGCCGGATGGCCCGCTGCGCCTCTTCGCCTATGGCGCGCTGACCTGGCAGCGCAACCTGCGCTATGGCAGCGCCACCGCCGCCACCCTGCCCGGCCACCACGCCGCCTATGCCGTCTGGGATGAGAGCAGCCGCGGCACGCCGGCCGCCCCCAGCCTGACGCTGGGCCTGCTGCCGGGCGGGCGGGCGCAGGGCATCGCCTTCACGGTGCGGGACGCGGAGGATCTGTGGCCCGCCTGGCGGCAGGAGATGCGGCCGGGCCACTACGTCCCGGCCTGGCTGCCCCTGGCGGATGGCGCCGTGGCGCTGACATTCCTGGCGGCCCCCGCCAGCCGCCTCTTCGCCGGCGAGCGCCCGGAAGCGGAAACCCTCGCCCTGCTGGCGCGGGGCGAGGGCGAGGAGGGCACGGCGCGCGACTACCTGGCGCGCACCGCGGCGGCCCTGCGGCAGATGGGCCGGGCCGACCCGATGCTGGACCGGCTGGAGGCCGCCCTCAGCGCTGGAGCGCCTGCACGATCTCCTGCGTGACCTTCTTGGCGTCGCCGAACAGCATCATGGTGTTCGGGCGGAAGAACAGCTCGTTCTCCACGCCGGCATAGCCCGATGCCATTCCGCGCTTGACGAAGAACACCGTCTTGGCGCGCTCCACGTCCAGGATGGGCATGCCGTAGATGGCGCTGGACTTGTCGGTCTTCGCCGCAGGGTTGGTCACGTCATTCGCCCCGATCACGTAGGCCACGTCGGCCTCGGCGAATTCGGGGTTGATCTCCTCCAGCTCGTGCACCTCGTCATAGGGCACGTTGGCCTCGGCCAGCAGCACGTTCATGTGGCCGGGCATGCGGCCGGCGACGGGGTGGATGGCGTAGGAGACCTCGGCGCCCTCCTTCTTCAGCAGGTCGGCCATCTCGCGCACCACCTGCTGCGCCTGGGCCACCGCCATGCCGTAGCCGGGCACGACGATGATCTTGGCCGCGTTCTTCATGATGAAGGCCGCGTCCTCCGGGCTGCCGGCCTTCACCGGGGCGCGGTCGGCGGAACCGCCGCCGGCCGCGGCGACGCCGGTGTCGGAGCCGAAGCCGCCCAGCAGCACGTTGATGATGGAGCGGTTCATCCCCTTGCACATGATGTAGGAGAGGATGGCGCCCGAGGCGCCGACCAGCGCGCCGGTCACGATCAGCAGCAGGTTGCCGATGGTGAAGCCGATGCCCGCCGCCGCCCAGCCGGAGTAGCTGTTCAGCATGGACACCACCACCGGCATGTCCGCCCCGCCGATGGGGATGATGAGCAGGAAGCCCAGCGCGAAGGCCAGCAGCGCGATC
This sequence comes from Rubritepida sp., assembly GCA_041639675.1. Lineage (GTDB taxonomy): Bacteria > Pseudomonadota > Alphaproteobacteria > Acetobacterales > Acetobacteraceae > Roseococcus. The sequence goes on from JBEQBS010000007.1 coordinate 21,821, forward strand.
ATCCAGAACAGGACAGGCGAGCCGGTAGCGACGAAGGCGATCACCAGCACCAGCAGCAGCGCGCCGAGGCCGGCGTTGAGCATGTGCTGGCCCTTGAAGATGATCGGCGCGCCGGACATGCGCCCATCCAGCTTGGCAAAGGCGATCACCGAGCCGCTGAAGGTGATGGCGCCGATGGCCAGGCCCAGCGACATCTCGACCAGCGAGGCCGCCTTGATGGCCCCGCGCGTGCCGATGCCGAAGCTTTCGGGGCTGTAGAAGGCGGCCGCCGCCACGAACACGGCGGCCATGCCCACGAGGCTGTGGAAGGCCGCGACCAGCTGCGGCAGCGACGTCATCTGCACCTTGTTGGCCAGGTACGCGCCGATGGCGCCGCCGATGGCCAGCCCGGCGATGATGAGGGCGATGCCGCCGATGTCCATGCCCGGCTTCAGCAGCGTGGCGAGGATGGCGATGCCCATGCCCACCATGCCGTACAGGTTGCCCTGCCGGGAGGTGGTGGGGTGCGACAGGCCGCGCAGCGCCAGGATGAACAGGACGGAGGCGACGAGATAGGCCAGGGTGGGCAGCGTCTGCATGGCCATCAGCCCTTCTTCTTGCCCTGGAACATCGCCAGCATTCGCCGCGTGACCAGGAAGCCGCCGAAGATGTTCACCGCCGCCAGGATGATGGCGAGGAAGCCGAAGAAGCGCGCCAGACCGCTCTCCGCCGTGCCGGTGGCCAGGATGGCGCCCACCACGATGACCGAGGAGATGGCGTTGGTGACGCCCATCAGCGGCGAATGCAGCGCCGGCGTGACCTGCCACACCACGTAGTAGCCCACGAAGCAGGCCATCAGGAACACGGTCAGCAGCAGCAGGAAGGGCTCGGCGGCGGCGGCGACGGGGGCGGCGGCCTCGGCCATCTGCTTCGCCTGGAGCGCCAGGGCGGCGGCGCGGTCGGCCAGGGCCTGCGCCTCCACCGCGATCACGTTCGGGTTCATCGGGGCCTCGCCTTACACGAAGTTCTTGTGGACCACGGCGCCGCCGCGGGTGAGCATGACGCCCTGCACGATGTCGTCCTCCGCCGGGAGGTTCGGCGCCTTGGCCGCCTTGTCCCAGAAGGTCGTCAGCAGGGTCAGCAGGTTGCGGGCATAGAGGGCGCTGGCGGCGGCGGGGATGCGGCCGGGCCAGTTGGTCCAGCCCAGCACCTTCACGCCGTTCTCCGTCACGTGCAGCTCGCCCGGGCGGGTTTCCTCGCAATTGCCGCCGGCATCGGCGGCGATGTCCACGATCACGCTGCCCGGCTTCATGCTGGCCACCATGGCCTTCGTCACCAGGGTCGGCGCCTTGCGGCCCTGCACCAGCGCGGTGCAGACCACGACATCCTGCTTGGCGATGTGGGCTGCGATCACCTCCGCCTGCTTGGCGTAGAAGGCCGGCGAGAGCTGCTTGGCGTAGCCGCCCGCGGTCTGCGCCGCCCGGCTTTCCTCGTCCTCATGGCCGACGAAGCTGGCGCCGAGCGACTTGATCTCCTCCTTCGCCGCCGGCCGCACGTCGGTCGCGCTCACGCGCCCGCCCAGCCGCCGCCCGGTGGCGATGGCCTGGAGGCCCGCGACGCCCGCGCCCATCACGAAGACATTGGCGGCCGGCACGGTGCCGGCGGCCGTCATCAGCATGGGGAAGCCGCGGTCGAAGGCGGCCGCGCCCTCGATCACCGCCCGATACCCGGCGAGGTTCGCCTGGGAGGAGAGCACGTCCATGCTCTGCGCGCGGGTGATGCGCGGCAGCAGCTCCATCGCCGCGGCGTCAATGCCCAGGCTGGCGAGCGTCTGCACCGCCTGCGCATCGGCGCCCATGGTGGCCAGCAGCAGCGCCCCGCGCGGGATCAGCGACAGCTCGTCCACCGCTCCCTCGCCGGTGCCCAGCGGCGCGCGCACCTTGAAGACGATGGCCGCGCCGTTCAGCGCCGTGGCGGCATCCGGCGCCACCTCGGCGCCGGCGGCGGCGTATTCGGCATCGGGAAAGCCGGAGGCGAGGCCGGCGCCGGCCTCCACCGCCACGTCCAGGCCCAGGGCCTTCAGCTTCTTGGCCGTCTCCGGCGTGGCCGCGACGCGGCTCTCGCCGGCGCGCCGTTCCTTGAGGACCGCAAGACGCATGAACCAACCCCCGAAGCTGCAAACCCTGCTGCATAGGCATGGGCCGTGCTGCGGCGCAACCCGGGAAAGCCCGGGATGCGGGATTCAGGCGGTGGGCGGCACCCCGGCTTCCGCCAGCGCGGCGGCTTGGCGCCGGGCCAGCGCCGCCTCGTCGAAATCGGCGGCCAGTTCCATGAACAGCCGGTGCCAGTTCAGCTCCGCCTTCAGGCGCAGGAAGACGCTGCCCAGGCCGATGGCGGCGCGGTCCATCAGCGGGAATTCGCGCGGCACCCGCACGCCGCCGGTGCGCTTGAGGCCCTTGTGCACCTCCTCCGCCACGCGCCGGCCGAAGAGCGGGTCGTCATTCTCCTGGATCGGCCGCACGCGGTCCTGCAGCAGCGGCTCATAGAGGAACTCGGCCCACTTCTTCAGCACCAGCATCGTCTCGCGCGAGAGGCCCTTGAAGCCCCAGGTCTCGAAGCCGTGCACCGCCTTGGCCTCGTCGCCGTCGCGCACCGCCTCGTAGAGGATGATGACGCCTGAGACGAAAGAGGGCGGGAAGACGCGGATGGTGCCGAAATCCAGCAGGTTGATGCCGCGCTCCGCCACCCGCACCTGGTAGTTGCCCAGGTGCGGGTCGCCATGGATGACGCCGTAGCGGTAGAGCGGCTTGTACCAAGCGGTGAACAGCGCCTTGGCGTAGGCGTTGCGCTCCTCCAGGTCGGGATTCTCCTCGATGCGCCTCAGGATGGAGCTGCCATCCAGCCAGCTCATCGTCAGCAGGCGCTTCGTCGTCAGCGATTCCACCGGCACCGGCACCTGCACGGAGGGCTCGTCGGCCAGCATCAGCCCGTAGAGGCGCTGCTGCGCGGCCTCGCGCGTGTAGTCCAGCTCCTCGCGCAGCCGGGCCTGCAATTCCTGGTAGGCCTCCTCATTGTCCAGCGAGGAATCCATGCGGCGGTAGAGCTGCATGGCCAGCTTCAGCTGGCGCAGGTCGGCCTCCACCACGCTCGGCATGTCGGGGTATTGCAGCTTGCAAGCCACCGGCGTGCCGTCATGCAGCCGGGCGCGGTGCACCTGGCCCAGGCTGGCCGCGGCCGCCGCCTCGGGCGCGAATTCGGCGAAGCGGGACTGCCAGTCATTGCCCAGCTCGGCCGCCATCCGGCGCTTGACGAAGGGCCAGCCCATGGCGGGCGCATTGGCCTGGAGGGTGGCCAGCTCGCGCGCGTATTCCTCCGGCAGCGCGTCGGGCACGGTGGACAGGAACTGCGCCACCTTCATCATCGGCCCCTTGAGGCCGCCCAGCAGCTTCTTCAGGTCCTCCGCATGGGCGTTCGTGTCGGTCTTGATGCCGAAGATGCGGTTGCCGGCCACGCGGGCGGCGATGCCGGTGACGGCGCCGGAGGTCTGCACCATCCGCCGCACCTCGCCGAACAGGGAGGAATCGCGCTTGTCGCTCATGCCGGCACCGGGCCCAGGCCGCGTGCCGTCACGACGCCGCCTCCAGCTCGTCAATGAAGCCGGCGATCACGTCCAGCCCGCGCTTCCAGAAATCGGGCCGGGACGCATCCAGGCCGAAGGGCGCCAGCAATTCCTGGTGGCGCAGCGTGCCGCCGGCGCGCAGCATCGCCAGGTACTTCGCCTCGAAGTCGGGCACCTTGCCCTCGCGGTACACGTCGTACAGGGCGTTCACCAGGCAATCCCCGAAGGCATAGGCATAGACGTAGAAGGGCGTGTGCACGAAGTGCGGGATGTAGGCCCAATAGACGCTGTAGTCCGGCGTGAAGTCGAAGGCCGGGCCCAGGCTCTCGCGCTGCACGCCCATCCAGATCTCGCCGATGCGCTCGGCCGAGAGCTCGCCCTGGCGGCGCTCCTCGTGCAGCAGCGTCTCGAAGCGGTAGAAGGCGATCTGGCGCACCACCGTGTTCAGCATGTCCTCCACCTTGGAGGCCAGCAGCAGGCGGCGCTTCGCCGGGTCCGTCTCGGCGTCCAGCATGGCGCGGAAGGTCAGCATCTCGCCGAAGACCGACGCCGTCTCGGCCAGGGTCAGGGGCGTGGAGGAGCGCAGGTAGCCCTGCTCCGCCGCCAAGCGCTGGTGCACGCCATGGCCCAGCTCATGCGCCAGCGTCATCACGTCGCGCGCCTTGCCGTGGTAGTTCAGCAGCAGGTAGGGGTGCGCGCTCGGCACGGTGGGGTGGGCGAAGGCGCCGGATGCCTTGCCGGGGCGCAGGGCGGCGTCAATCCAGGCATTGTCGAAGAAGGGCGCGGCCACGCCTTCCAGCGTGGGGCTGAACGCCTTGTAGGCGCCGCGCACCTGCCGCACCGCATCGGCCCAGGGGATGGTGCCGTCGGCGTCGCGCGGCAGCGGCGCGTTGCGGTCCCAGTGCATCAGCTTCGGCAGGCCCAGCCACTTCGCCTTCATGGCGTAGTAGCGGTGCGACAGGCGCGGGAAGCTGTCGCGCACCGCCGTCACCAGCGCGTCCACCACCTCGTCCTCGACCATGTTGGCGCGGTTGCGGGAGGAGCCGGGGCGGGGGTGGCGGCGCCACTTGTCCATCACCTCCTTGTCCTTGGCGAGCGTGTTGGTGATGAGGCCGAACAGCCGCACCCGCTCGCCGAAGGCGGCGGAAACGCCCTTCGCCGCCGCCTCGCGCACGGCGCGGTCGGTGTCGCTCAGCTTGTTCAGCGCGGCGGAGACGGAGAGCTCCTCGCCCGAGACGGTGATGGTCATGTTGGCCATCGTCTCGTCGAACAGGCGGTTCCAGGCGGCGCGGCCCGTCACCTCCTTCTCGTGCAGCAGCTTCTCCATCTCGTCGGGCAGCTGGTGCGGCAGCCACACGCGCAGGTCGCGCAGCCAGGGGCGCCAGGCAGCCAGCGTGGCGGATTCCGCCAGCCGCGCCTCCAGCGTCGCCTCCGGGATGCGGTTCAGCTCCAGCGTGAAGAAGACGAGGTGGGAGGAGATGCCCGTCACCCGCTCGCTCATCGTCTGCTGGAAGCGGCCGCTCGCCGGGTCCTGCGCGTCGGAGGCGAAGAGGAGCTGGGCGAAGCTCATCACCCGGCCCAGCACCTCCTCGATGCGCTCATACTCCACCAGCGCCTGGGCCAGGGCGTCGCCGGTGAGCGAATCCAGCCGGCCCGAGAGGCGCTCGGCGAAGGCGCGCGCCTCGGCCTCGGCGCGGTCGAGGTCGGCCGTGATGCGCGGATCCTCCGTGCCGGCGTAGAGGTCGGCCAGGTCCCAGGCGGGCAGCGCGCCGTCGCCGCCGGCGGCGTCCAGCGGGGCGAAGACGGGTTCGGGGCGGCTTTGGCGATCGTGCATGGCTTCCATATAAGCGGGCAGGCGGCGCGGCCAAGCGCGCCCACGGGGAGAGATGCATGGTCCAGCACGCGGGAAACGCCACCAGCCTGCCCGGGCTGCTGATGGCCCTGGCGCGCCAGGCGCCGGACCGGCCGATGCTGCGCTACCACCGCGGCGGCGAATGGCGCTCCATGCCGCGCGGCGCCTTCGTGCAGGCGGTGGCCGACTGCGCCGCCGGGCTGCGCGCGCAGGGGGTGATGCCCGGGGACCGCGTGGTGCTGGTGGCGGAGAACCGGCCCGAATTCCTGGTGGCCGACAACGCCATCATGGCCATCGGCGCCATCACCGTGCCCACCTACGTCACCAACACGGTGAACGACCACGCGCACATCCTGATGGACAGCGGGGCGCGGGCGGCCATCGTCTCCACCCCCACGCTGGCCGCCCGGCTGCGCCAGGCCGCGCCCGACCTGGAACTGGTGGTCTGCATGGACGACCCGCCGGAGGGCACCCTGCCCTGGGTCACGCTGACCGCCACCCCGGCCGATGCGGCGATGCTGATGGCCGAGGTGGAGCAGATCCCCGACGGGCGGCTGGCCTGCCTGGTCTATACCTCCGGCACGGGCGGCCTGCCGCGCGGGGTGATGCTGCCGCACCGCGCCCTGCTGGCCAATTGCCGCGGGCTGGGGGTGCTGCTGGCCCGGCTGTTCCAAGGGGTGGAGCTGCCGGTCTACCTCTCCTTCCTGCCGCTGTCGCATTCCTACGAGCACACGGTGGGCGGCTTCGCCATGGCGGCGGCGGGGGCGGAGGTCGTCTTCTCCCGCGGGGCGGACAGGCTGGCCGCCGAGTTCACCGAGATCCGCCCGCACATCATGACCACCGTGCCGCGCCTCTACGAGGTGCTGCGCGAGCGCATCACCCAGGGGGTGGAGAAGGCCGGCGGCCTGAAGGCCCGGCTGTTCCATCGCGCCCTGGCGCTGGGGCTGCGGCGGATGGACGGCCCGCCGCTCTCCCTGCTCGAACGGCTGGAGGACCGCGTGCTGGACCGGCTGGTGCGCCGCAAGGTGGCGGAGCGCTTCGGCGGCCGGGTGCTGGCCATGGTCAGCGGCGGCGCCCGGCTGGACCCCGCGCTGTCCGGCTTCTTCCTGGCGCTGGGCGTGCCGGTGGTGCAGGGCTACGGCCAGACGGAGGCCGGGCCGGTCATCAGCGTCAACCGCCCCTGGGACAATGACCGCCGCAGCGTCGGCCGCCCGCTGGACGGGGTGGAGGTGATGGTGGCCGATGACGGGGAGCTGCTGGTGCGCGGCGACCTCGTCATGCTCGGCTACTGGAACGCCGAGACGGCGACACTGGGCGCCATGCGCGACGGCTGGCTGCACACGGGCGACGTGGCGGAGATCCGCGACGGGCGCATCCACATCACCGACCGCAAGCGCGACTTCATCAAGCTCAAGGGCGGGGACATGGTGGCGCCCGCCAAGCTGGAGGCGCTGCTGGCCGGCGAGCCGGAGGTGGCCCAGGCCGTGGTGGGCGGCGAGGGGCAGGCCGGCGTGGTGGCGCTGATCGTGCCGGCGGAGGGACGGGACGTGGCCCTGGCGGTGAAGCGGGTGAACGGGCAGCTCTCGCCCATCGAGCGCATCCGCCGGACGGTGGTGCTGGAGGAAGGCTTCACGGTGGAGAACGGGCTGATGACGCCCACCATGAAGGTGAAGCGCCGGCAGGTGCTGGAGACGCATCGTCGCCTCATCGCCGAGCCGGGCTGAAGCCCG
>JBEQBS010000008.1:0-26859 GCA_041639675.1 Rubritepida sp.
GCGCCAGCGCGGCCAGGGCGGCGGCGGCCTCGTCCTCCCACGCCACGGGCACGGCCACGGGGCGCGGCGGGGCGTCGGGGTCCGCGCCGATGCGGTGGCGCCTCAGCGCCACGCCTTCCCACAGGGTTCCGTCATATCGGGCCATGGGGGGCAGGATACCACGCCGGGCGCGCACCGGAAGCCGCATGATGTGGCGTATCGGGGGGCGCACCACAGCATCATGTGGATAAGCCTTGCCCTTCCGGGTGGGCGGCCGGCATGGCATACATGCCGCATGTCCGCGCTCGAACTCCTCCATGCCCGCCTGACCAGCCGCAAGGTCGGCGTGGATTCCCTCGGCAACAGCTATTTCGAGAGCCGGCGCGTGGTGCCGACCTACAACCGCACGCGGCGCTTCGTGGTGCTGGCCAAGGGCATGGACAGCACGGCCGTGCCGCCGGAATGGCACGCCTGGCTGCACCACACCACCGCCGCGCCGCTGGAGCGCCCGGCCTGGCCGTGGCTCCAGCCGCACCAGCCCAACCGCACCGGCACGGCGCTCGCCTACCGGCCCAAGGGGCACGAATATGCGGGCGGGCGGCGCCGGCCCACCACCGGCGACTACGAGGCCTGGACCCCCGGCACGTGAAGGGCCGTTCCCTCGCGGAGGTCCTGACCGGGCTGGCGGTGATCCTCGTCGCCGCCGGCTTCCTGGGCTACGCGCTGCTGCTGGGCGGCAAGGCCACCGGCGGCGGCGGCACCGAGCTGACCGCCCGCTTCGACAAGATTGACGGCCTGCCCGGCGGCGCCGACGTGCGCATCGCCGGGGTGAAGGTCGGCTCCGTCACCGGCACGCGCATCATCCCCGAAACCTTCCAGGCCGAGGTGACGTTGCGCGTCGGCAGCCACATCCGGCTGCCGGCGGACAGCTCCGCCGAGATCACGTCGGAGGGGCTCTTGGGCGGCAAGTACGTGTCCATCGTGCCAGGCGGCAGCGACCGCATCCTGGCCAGCGGCGGGCGCATCACCGAGACGCAGGGCAGCGTGTCGCTCGAATCCCTGCTGGGGCGCTTCATCTTCTCGGTGACGCAGATGAACCAGCAGGGTGGCGGCGGCGAGGCCGCGCCGCGCCCGCAGTGACCGCGCCCGCGCATTGGCCGGGCAAGGATGGCCAGCCCGTCTCCTGCACGGAGAAGATCAAGGTGCTGCGCGAGAACCACGAGGAACTGGCCCAGGTGATGCAGGACGCCTTCGAGGACGCGCTGCTGATGGGCGTGGACGAGACGGCGATGCGCGCCATCCTGCACGCCCTGGTGGACGGGATGCGCGCGAAGTGAGGGCCCTGGCGTTGTCCCTGCTGCTGCTGGCCCCGGCCCTGCCGGCGGCCGCCCAGGAATGGGTGGCGCGGCAGGTCGCCACCATCCAGGCGCTGGACAAGGTGAATGCCCGCGTCACCGTGCTGACGGCACGGGTGAACGAGCCGGCGCGCTTCGGCACGCTGACCATCCTGCTGCGCGCCTGCCAGGGCCGCCCTGCCGACGAGGTGCCGGACGCCGCGGCCTGGATGGAGATCACCGACAGCCGGGCGCCTTCCGGCAGCCCGCCGGCCTTCCGCGGCTGGATGTTCGCCGAGAACCCGGCGCTGAACATGCTGGAACACCCGGTCTACGACATCCGGGTGCTGAGCTGCCGGTAGGGCAGGATCCGCCCTGAAGGAACCAGCAAGGCGGAACCCGCCCTCGGCCAAGGCCGGATCGTGATCCAGGGCACCGGCCGCCCCGGCGCGGGCGGCATGGCGGCCACCCCGCGGCGACGGGCGGAGGCTACCGCGAGAGCTGGGCGATCTGCTGGCGCATGGCGGCCAGCAGCGCCGCCACCTGGTTGCCGCCGCGCTGGATGACGGCCGAGTACTCGCTGCGCTGGGTCAGGCGCAGCGACGCGCCCTCCGCCACCAGGTCCACGATGCGCGGCTGGCCGTTCACATCCGCCACGCGCCAGTCCAGGTTGAAGGCGGCGCTGCCGGGCCGCTGGACCACGGTGGTGACGAGGGCGTCGTCCTCCGTCCGCGCCTGGGCGCGGCCCAAGGCGAAGGTGACGCCCTGGTACTCGCCGAAGCGGGAGGCGAGGTTGCGGATCAGCACCTCCTCGAACAGGCGCAGGTACTCGGCCTGCTCGGCCGGGCTGGCCTGGCGCCACCAGCGGCCGAGGATGAAGCGGCCCGTGCCCTCCACATCCACCGCGCGGCGCAGGATGGCGGCCACCTGGGCGCGGCGCTGGTCCACCGGGGCCGCCGAATTCAGCACGCGGACCAGCTCCTCCCCCGTCGCCTGGATGAAGGCGGCGGCGCGGCCGGTATCCATCTGGGCGCGCGCGGGCATGGCGGGCAGGAGCAGGGCCGCGCCCAGGAGCAGGCGGCGGGACGCAAGGCGGGGGGTGCGCAAGGCGGTGGTCCTCAGGAAATCAGGGGGTCAGCGGGGCAACGGGTCGCCCGGCGCGCGGTTGCCGGGGCCGACGCCGATGCCGGTGCCGAAGGCGGCTTCCGGGGTGCCGGCGCCGCGGTTGGCGATCTCCGCCGCGCGGCGCTGGCGGTAGCCGGCGCGGAGCGTGGAATAGGGGTCGAGCGAGGTGCGGTTGATCTCGTCCAGCGTGTCCAGCACGCCTTCGCGGGCATCGAGGATGGTCAGGCCGAAGCGGGCCCAGCGCAGCGCCTCCACCACCTCGCCCTGGCCGAACCAGAACCAGGGGGAGGCCACGGCGTCCACCGCGGTGCCCACGAGGTCGCGCGGGTTGGAGGGGCCGAAGACCGGCAGGAAGAGGTAGGGCCCCTCGCCCACGCCCCAGACGGCCAGCGTCTGGCCGAAATCCTCCGCATGGCCGGGCAGGCCGAATTGCCACTCCGCCACGTCCACCAGGCCGCCGATGCCCAGGGTGGAGTTGATGACGAAGCGCGCCGCGGTGCGGGCCGCGCGCTCGGGCGCACCCTGGAGGATGTCGTTCAGCAGGATGGTCGGCGCGCGCAGGTTGCCCAGGGCGTTGCGGATGCCGGTGCGCAGCGGCGGCGGCACCACCGCGCGGTAGGCCACGGCGGCCGGGCGCAGGGCCACGGTGTCAATCGCGCCGTTCACCGCGAACATGGCGCGGTTGAAGGGCTCGATGGGGTCGTTGTTGGCCTCGAACTCCTCCACGGCCTCGCGGTCTGTCGCCGGGGGGCGGGTGGCGCAGGCGGTGACGGAGAGGGACAGCACGGCGGCGAGGAGGAGGGCGGGAAGGCGCATCGGGGGCGGTTCACCTGGCTGCGGGCCGGGCCGGGGAGCGGCCCGCCACCCTCGATCAATCGGGGAGACGACCTTCGGTTTACCGCAGGGGCGCGGGGACGCGCAAATCCCCCTTGCCATGGCCGGGATGCCACGCCATTCGATGGTGCCATGGACACCGCCCCGAACACCCTGGAACGCTGGCTGACCGGGCCGCGCATCGGCACCCTGCCGGCCCCGGCCGCCCTGCCCGTGCCGAAGCTGAGCTTCGAGTTCTTCCCGCCGAAGAACGAGCGCATGGAGGGCGAGCTGTGGGCCGCCATCCGCCGGCTGGAGCCGCTGGGGCCGCGCTTCGTGTCCGTCACCTACGGCGCGGGCGGCTCCACCCGCACGCGCACGCATGACACGGTGGCGCGCATCGTCAAGGAAACCAGCCTGACGCCCGCCGCGCACCTGACCTGCGTGGGCGCGACGCGCGAGGAGGTGGACGAGGTGGCCCGCGCCTACCGGGAGGCCGGGGTGCGCCACATCGTCGCCCTGCGCGGGGACCCGCCGGCCGGCGCCGCGAAGTACGAGCCGCATCCGGGCGGCTATGCCCAGGCGGAGGACCTGGTACGCGGGCTGCGGCGGATCGGCGATTTCGACATCAGCGTCGGCGCCTATCCGGAGGCGCACCCGGCGGCGCTGAGCGCGGATGCGGACCTGGACTTCCTGAAGCGCAAGCTGGATGCCGGCGCCAACCGCGCCATCACCCAGTACTTCTTCGACACGGACGTGTACCTGCGCTTCCTGGACCGCTGCCTGGCGGCCGGCATCACCGTGCCCATCGTGCCCGGCATCATGCCCGTCACCGGCATCGCCGGCGTCAAGCGCTTCTCGGCCATGTGCGGCGCCTCCGTGCCCGCCTGGATGGAGGCGCTGTTCGAGGGGCTGGACGAGGACCCCGCCACCCGCCAGCTGGTGGCGGCGACCGTGGCGGCGGAGCAGGTGCGCATCCTCCAGGCCAATGGCGTGGACGAGTTCCATTTCTACACGCTGAACCGGGCGGACCTCACCTACGCCATCGCGCATATCCTGGGCGCGCGGCCTCAGCCCAGGCCCTGAGGGCGCAGCCGGGCGTACACGGGGCGAAGCAGGAAGGGGCTGAGGAAGAGCGGGAACTGGCAGAGCGCGAAGAACATCAGGATGCGCGCATCGGTGGCCGCGGGCAGCACGGCTAGGTAGAGCGCCATGTTGCGGTTGCCGGAGAGCAGCCCGGCCGAGAGCGCCACCCGGCCGCCGAAGGGCATGAAGGCCGCGGCCGTGGCGAGGTTGAGCGCGAAGGCGCCGGCGAAGGCCAGGGCGATGCCGCCCAGCACGAAGGCCGGCTGTTCCAGCAGCTTCGCCAGGATGCCGTCCATCACCCCGAAGCCGTAGAGCACCACCAGCAGCACCACCGCGCCATCCACCGCGCGCCCCCAATGCGCGAGCGTGGCGGGCGCCACCACGCGCCGGATGAGGATGGAGAGCAGCAGCGGCAGCCCCACCAGCAGCGCCAGGCGCAGCATCAGCGCCGGCAGCGAGATGGCGAGGTCAATGCCCATCAGCCCCAGCGCCAGGGGCGGCGCGGTGAAGGGCACCAGCAGCGTGGAGAGCACGGCGGCGACCAGCGCGATCTCCCCATCCAGCCCCACCAGCCGGGCGAAGGCGGGCGACGAGGTGGCGGCGCAGCCGGTGGCCATGATGACCAGGGCGGCGGCCAGCGGCCCCTCGAAGCCCAGGGCCGCGCACACGGCCCAGGCCAGCACGGGGCAGATGCCCAGCAGCCACAGCAGCAGCAGACCCACCAGGACGGGCCGGCGCAGGTAGCCCAGCACCTGGGCGGGGTCCACGCGCAGCAGCACCAGCGTCATCAGCAGGAAGACCACGGGCGTCACCACGTCGCGCATCGCGGAAGCGAGCGGCGGGGTGAGCAGGCCGACGAAGATACCCAGCGCCAGCAGCGCGGCGCCGCGATGGGCGGACCATTCCAGGAAGCGGCGCACGGCAGGTCCCGTTTGAGGATGTTTGCCGGATGTTCTATAGGCCGGCCCGTGACCGCAAGCCCCACACCCGAATACCTGTCCCGCCTGAACCCCGAGCAGCGCGCGGCGGTGGAGACGCTGGACGGCCCGCTGCTGGTGCTGGCCGGCGCCGGCACCGGCAAGACGCGCGTGCTGACCACGCGCTTCGCCCACCTGCTGATGAGCGGCAAGGCCCAGCCGCACCAGGTGCTGGCCGTGACCTTCACCAACAAGGCGGCGCGCGAGATGCGCGAGCGGCTCTCGGCCATGCTCCAGCGCCCGGTTGAGGGGCTGTGGCTGGGCACCTTCCACGCCCTGGCCGCGCGCATGCTGCGCCGGCACGCGGAACTGGTGGGGCTGCGCAGCGACTTCACCATCCTGGACACCGACGACCAGGCGCGGCTGCTGAAGCAGGTGATGGAGGCCGCGGGCGTGGACCTGAAGCGCTGGCCGGCGAACGGGCTGATGGCGGTGATCCAGCGCTGGAAGGACCGCGGCATCGCCGCCGGCAAGGTGCCGGTGGCGGAGACGAGCGACTACGCCAACAACCGCGCCGAGGCGCTGTATGCCGCCTACCAGGAGCGCCTGCGCGCGCTGAACGCCTGCGACTTCGGCGACCTGCTGCTGCACGTGGTGGAAATCCTGCGCACCGATGCCGAGGTGCTGGCCCGCTACCACCGCCTGTTCCGCTACATCCTGGTGGACGAGTACCAGGACACCAACCTGGTGCAGTATCTGTGGCTGCGGTTATTGGCACAAGGCCACAAGAATATTTGCTGCGTGGGAGACGACGACCAGTCAATATACTCGTGGAGAGGCGCAGAAATCGAAAATATTCTTCGATTTGAAAAAGATTTCCCCGGCGCCGTCATTGTCCGCCTGGAATCCAACTACCGCTCCACCCGTCCGATCCTCGCCGCCGCCTCGCACCTCATCGCCCGCAACGAGGGGCGGCTGGGCAAGACGCTGCGCCCCGGCCGCAACGACGCGTCGGGCGAGCGCGTGCGCATCCTTTCCCTGTGGGACAGCGAGGAGGAGGCGCGCGCGGTGGGCGAGCGCATCGAGCAGGCGCAGCGCGCCGGCACCTCGCTGGCGGAGATGGCCATCCTCGTGCGCGCCGGCTTCCAGACCCGCGCCTTCGAGGAGCGCCTCATCACCCTTGGTGTTCCGTATCGCGTCTTCGGCGGCGCCAAGTTCTACGAGCGCGCGGAAATCCGCGACGCCATCGCCTATTTCCGCGCCACCGCCAGCCCCAGCGACGACCTGGCCTTCGAGCGCATCGTCAACACCCCCAAGCGCGGCCTGGGCGATTCCGCGCTGTCCACCCTGCACGTCACCGCGCGGGAGGGGGAGATGCCCTTGCAGGTGGCCGCCGCGCGCGTGGTGTCCACCGACGCCATCCGCCCCCGCCCCCGCGCGGCGCTGCGCGAGCTGGTGGAGAACCTCGCCCGCTGGCGCGCCCTGCTGGAAAAGGAAAGCCACGTCCTCATCGCCGCGCAGGTGCTGGAGGAAAGCGGCTACACCGAGATGTGGAAGCAGGACCGTTCCCCCGAGGCGCCGGGGAGGCTGGACAATTTGAAGGAGCTGCTGCGCGCCATGGGCGACTTCCCCTCCATGGCCGCCTTCCTGGAGCACATCGCCCTGGTGATGGAGAATGACGACAAGGCGGAGGGCGACAAGGTCTCCCTGATGACGCTGCACGCCGCCAAGGGGCTGGAGTTCGACCTGGTCTTCCTGCCGGGCTGGGAGGAGGGGCTGTTTCCCTCGCAGCGCAGCCTGGACGAAGGCGGCACCAAGGCGCTGGAGGAGGAACGCCGCCTGGCCTATGTCGGCATCACCCGCGCGCGGCGGCAATGCGTCATCAGCCACGCCGCCAACCGCCGCATCTACGGCAACTGGACCTCCTCCATCCCCTCGCGCTTCCTCGACGAGCTGCCGGATGAGCAGGTGACGCGCGAGGGCGCGGACCTGCGCCCCAAGGCGCCGCCTGCCAGCGTCTTCGGCGGCGGGCCGCTGCTGGGCACCCGCAAGGCGCGGGTGATCGAGGCCGGCGCCTGGGAGGTGCAGCAGCGCCCGCAGGCGGAATTCAGCATCGGCACCCGCGTCTTCCACCAGAAATTCGGCTATGGCCGCGTCACCGCGGTGGAGGATGGCCGGCTGGACATCGCGTTCGAGAAGGCGGGCGACAAGCGCGTCATGGCCGGCTTCGTGGAGAAGGTTCAGTGATGCGGCGTCACGTCCAGCCCCTGGAAACCCTGGTCCTCGACGGGCTGCCCGAGGACGCGGTGCCGCTGTACGAAAGCGCGCTGCTGCATGTCTGCCTCACCGTGGCGCTGTTCCGCGACGAGGCGACGGACACCTGGCGCATCGAGGCGGTGCGCGAGGCGACCGCCGACCCCGATGCCCTCGCCTCCGCCCTGGCCCTGGCGGCCGGGCTGACGGGGCACGAGGCCGCGCCGGAGCGCCACGCCACCGAGGCCGATGGCTGGCTGGCCCGCACCGTCGAGGCCTTTCCGGTCATGCCCATCGGCGGGCGCTTCCTGATCCGCCCCACCCATGCGCCGCAGGGCCGCGTCTTCGGCCGCATCGCGCTGACGCTGGATGCCGGTCTGGCCTTCGGCTCGGGCGAGCACCAGTCCACCCGCGGCTGCTTGATGGCGTTGGAAGGGCTGCCGCGGCTGGGGCGCCATGCGCGCGTGCTGGACCTGGGTTCGGGCAGCGGCATCCTGGCGATGGCGGCGGCGAAGCTGTGGGGCTGCAAGGTCCTGGCCACGGACATCGAGCCGTGGTCGGTGCGGGTGGCCGCCGACAACGCGGTGATGAACGGGCTGCGCGGCCGGGTGCGCGCCATCCTGGCCGATGGCTGGAAGGCCGCCGCGGTGCGCCGCCCGGCGCCCTATGACCTGGTCTTCGCCAACATCCTGGCGCGGCCGCTCTGCGCCATGGCGAAGGATCTGGCGGACCACCTGGCGCCGGGCGGCGCGGCCATCCTGGCCGGGCTGCTGGGCACGCAGGTGCCGATGGTGCTGGCCGCCCACCGCCGCCAGGGGCTGGTGCTGGAACGCAGGATTGACCTTGCCCCCTGGGCGAGCCTGGTGCTGCGCAAACGGGCAGGCACCGCGCCGGCGCGCTGAATCCGCCGCCGGAACGCCTTGCCTTCGGCGGGCCGAACGGGCATCTGGGGCAGGCCCGCAATCCCGCGCGGGAGAGAGCCCGGCCAGCCCGGGCCGCCGAAGGCGCAACCGGCCCCCGGAAACGCTCAGGCAGAAGGGCCGCGCGGGGCAAGGGCACTCTGGAAAGCCCGGGGAAACCCGGCACCGACGGAGTAAGGTTCCCGGCCGGGAACTGAATCTCTCAGGTCCATGGACAGAGGGGGGCCACGACTGCAACCGCCGCCGATGCGCGGCCGGGAGGGCGCGTGGCCGAGGATCTGCTTGAGACGCCATTGGCATCGCTTCACCGCGAACTCGGCGGGCGCATGGTGCCCTTCGCCGGCTACGCCATGCCGGTGCAATACACGCTGGGCATCATGGGCGAGCACCTGCATTGCCGCAGCGCCGCCGCCCTGTTCGATGTCTCCCACATGGGCCAGGCGGAGCTGCTGGGCGACGGCGCGGCAGCGGCGCTGGAGCGCCTAACGCCTGCCGACGTGCAGGGCCTCAAGCCCGGCCGCCAGCGCTACGGGCTGCTGCTGAACGCGGCGGGCGGCATCGTGGACGACTTCATGGTGGCCAACCTGGGCGACCGGCTGTTCCTGGTGGTCAATGCGTCCCGCAAGCAGGTGGACCTGCCGCTGATCGAATCCGTGCTGCCCGCCGGCGTCACCCTGCGCCCCCTGCCCGACCGCGCGCTGCTGGCGCTGCAAGGCCCCGCCGTCGCCGCCCTCATCCCCACCGCCATGTCCTTCATGGGCATCCAGCCCATGGAGATCGCCGGCCTCCCCGTCATCGCCTCGCGCTCCGGCTACACGGGCGAGGATGGGCTGGAGATCTCGGTGGCCGCGGAGGATGCGGAGCGGCTGGCGCGGCACCTGCTGTCCCTGCCCGGCGTGCAGCCTGCCGGCCTCGGCGCGCGGGATTCGTTGCGGCTCGAAGCCGGCCTGTGCCTCTACGGCAACGACCTGGACGAGACGACCAACCCGGTCGAGGCCGCGCTCACCTGGTCCATCGGCAAGCGCCGCAAGCTGGCCTGGGATTTCACCGGCGCCGAGGCGGTGCGCGAGGCGCTGGACCATGGGCCGGAGCGCATCCGCGTGGGCATCCGCCCCGAAGGCCGCCAGCCGGCGCGCGGCGGCACGCCCATCCATGGCGGCGGCACCGTCACCTCCGGCGGCTTCGGCCCTTCCGTGAACGGCCCGGTCGCCATGGGCTACGTGCCGCGCGCCCTGGCCGCCGACGGCACGGCGCTGACGCTGGAGGTGCGCGGCAAGCCCCTGCCCGCCCGCGTCGCCCCGCTTCCCTTCACCCCGCACCGCTACGCCCGCTGAGGAGCATCGCCATGACCACGAAGTTCACCAAGGACCACGAGTGGCTGCGCCAGGATGGCGAGGCCTGGACCGTCGGCATCACCGACCACGCGCAGAACGCCCTGGGCGACGTCGTCTTCGTGGACCTGCCCGAGCCCGGCCGCGTGGTCGAGGCCGGCGAGGCCATCGCCGTGGTCGAGAGCGTGAAGGCCGCCAGCGATGTCTATGCGCCCATCGCCGGCAAGGTGGTGGAGGTGAACGCGGCGCTGGTGGACGACCCGGCGCTCATCAACCAGTCCCCCACCGATGCGGGCTGGTTCTTCCGCATCGCCCCCAGCGGCGCCCTGCCGGATGACCTGATGGATTCCGACGCCTATGCCCGCCACGTGGAGAGCGCCACGTGAGCGCCGCCGAGTTCGCGGCGCTGGAGGACCAGGGCGAGTTCATCCGCCGCCACATCGGCCCCGGCGAGGCCGAAATCGCCGCCATGCTGGCCGCGGTGGGCGCGGAGAGCCTGGAGGCGCTGGTGGCGCGCACCGTGCCCGCCGGCATCCGCGGCGTGGACCTCTCCGCCCTTCCCCCGCCGACCAACGAGGCCGGCGCCCTGGCCGAGCTGCGCGCGCTCGCCGAAGCCAACCAGGTGAAGCGCAGCCTGATCGGCCTGGGCTACCACGGCACCCGCACGCCCCCGGTGATCCTGCGCAACATCCTGGAGAATCCGGGCTGGTACACCGCCTACACGCCGTATCAGGCCGAGATCGCCCAGGGCCGGCTGGAAGCGCTGGTGAACTTCCAGACGATGATCGCCGAGCTGACGGGCCTGCCGGTCGCCGGCGCCTCCCTGCTGGACGAGGCGACGGCGGCGGCCGAGGCGGTGACGCTGGCGCATGGCCAGCACAAGGCGAAGTCCGATGCGCTGGTGGTGGCCGATGACCTGCACCCGCAGACGCTCGCCGTGGTGCGCGTGCGGGCGGAACCCGTGGGCATCCGCGTCGTCGTCGCCCCCGTGGCGGGCCTCGCGGCCACCATCGCGGCGGAGAAGCCCTTCGCCGTGCTGACGCAGTATCCGGGCACGGAAGGCGCGCTGCGCGACATCGCGCCCGAGATCGCCGCCGCGCATGCCGCCGGCGCGCTGGCCATCGTCGCGGCCGACCCCCTGGCGCTGACGCTGGTGACGCCACCGGGCGAGCTGGGGGCGGACATCGTGGTCGGCACCTCGCAGCGCTTCGGCGTGCCGCTGGGCTATGGCGGGCCGCACGCCGGTTTCATCGCGGTGAAGGACGCGCTGAAGCGCGCCCTGCCCGGCCGGCTGGTGGGCGTGAGCGTGGACGCCCACGGCGCGCCCGCCATGCGCCTGGCCTTGCAGACGCGCGAGCAGCACATCCGGCGCGAGAAGGCGACGAGCAACATCTGCACCGCCCAGGTGCTGCTGGCGGTGATGGCCGGCATGTACGCCGTCTGGCACGGGCCGGAGGGGCTGCGCCGCATCGCGCGGCGCGTGAACCTGGGCGCGCGGCTGCTGGCCGGCGCCTCCCGCTTCGGGCTGCGCCATGCGTCCTTCTTCGACACGGTGGTGTTCGAGACCGGCGCCGAGACCGATGCCGTGATGGCCGCCGCCCTGGCCGCCGGCTTCAACCTGCGCCGGCTGGACGGCGCCGTGGCCGTGGCGCTGGACGAGACGGTCACGGGCGCCGAACTCGCCACCCTGGCACGGCTGCTGGGCGGTTCCATCGCCGCGCCGAAGGGCGGGCTGCCGGATGGCCTGGCCCGCACCACCCCCTTCTGCACGGCCGAGGTGTTCAACAGCCACCACGCCGAGCACTCCATGCTGCGCTACATGAAGCGGCTGGAGGACAAGGACGTGGCGCTGAACCGCTCCATGATCCCGCTCGGCTCCTGCACCATGAAGCTGAACGCGACGGCGGAGATGATCCCCGTCACCTTCCCCGGCTTCGCCGAGATCCACCCCTTCGCGCCGGTGGAACAGGCGCAGGGCTACCTGCGCATGATCCGCACGCTGGAAGGCTGGCTCTGCGCCGTCACCGGCTTCGCCGCCGTGTCCTTGCAGCCCAATGCCGGCAGCCAGGGCGAATATGCCGGGCTGCTGGCCATCCGCGCCTTCCACCGCGCGAATGGGCAAGGGCACCGCGACATCTGCCTGATTCCCAGCAGCGCCCATGGCACCAACCCGGCCTCCGCCGTGATGGCCGGCATGAAGGTGGTGGTGACGGCCTGCGACCGCGACGGCAACGTGGACCTGGACGATCTGCGCGCCAAGGCGGACCAGCACAAGGACCGGCTGGCGGCGCTGATGGTGACGTATCCCTCCACCCATGGCGTGTATGAGGAGGCGATCCGCGAGATCTGCGCCATCATCCATGCCCATGGCGGGCAGGTGTACATGGATGGCGCCAACATGAACGCGCAGGTCGGCCTCACCAGCCCGGCCGCCATCGGCGCCGACGTGTGCCACCTGAACCTGCACAAGACCTTCTGCATCCCGCATGGCGGCGGCGGGCCGGGGGTGGGGCCCATCGGCGTCGCCGCCCATTTGGCGCCGCATCTGCCGAACCATCCGCTGGTGGCGGAGGCCGGGCCGGCGACGGGCTTCGGCCCGGTTTCCGCCGCGCCCTTCGGCTCGGCGGCCATCCTGCCCATCTCCTACGCCTATATCCGCATGATGGGCGCCGAGGGGCTGACGCGCGCCACCGAGGTGGCGATCCTCAACGCCAACTACCTGGCCGCGCGGCTGGCCCCGCACTTCCCCATCCTGTACCGCGGCGCGCAGGGGATGGTGGCGCATGAGTGCATCCTGGACTGCCGTGGCTTCGGCCAGGGCGGCGGCGTGCTGGTGGAGGACATCGCCAAGCGCCTGCAGGATTACGGCTTCCACGCCCCCACCATGTCCTGGCCGGTCAACGGCACGCTGATGGTGGAACCCACCGAAAGCGAGACCAAGGCCGAGCTGGACCGCTTCGCCGAGGCGATGATCGCCATCCGCGGCGAAATCCGCGCCATCGAGCAGGGCCGGGCGGACAAGGCGGACAACGTGCTGAAGAACGCCCCCCACACGGCGGAGGAGGTGGCGGGCGATGCCTGGAGCCACCCCTATACCCGCCAGCAGGCCGCCTTCCCGCTGCCCTGGGTGCGGGCGGCCAAGTACTGGCCGCCGGTGAAGCGGGTGGACAACGTCCATGGCGACCGCAACCTGGCCTGCACCTGCGCCCCGCTGGAAGCCTATGCGGAGCGCCAGTTCATGCAGGCGGCGGAGTAGCGGTCAGGACACCACGGTGCAGCCGGTGACGCGGATGCTCAGCGTGCTGCCCGTGGGCATGCCCGGCGGCAGGGACAGGGTGCGGACCTCCTGCACCTGCCCCGCCGCCACGCGGAAGGGGCCGAAATTCCCGTCCCGCCGCACGGAGCCGTTCTGGCTGACATAGCTGACGCTCAGCCGCAGCTCCCGCGCGCGGGAGGTGTCCTCGTTGCGCGCCTGCACCACCACCCGCGCCGTCGGCTCCCCCACCATGGCGGCATAGCCGCCGGTGACGCGTACCGGGCAGTTGGTGCCCGGGCTGATGGTGGTGGCGCTGGCCGGCCATTGATACAGCACGTTCTGCGCCAGGGCGGGCGCGGCGGCGCAGGCCAGGGCGAGGGCGGCGGCGATGGTGGCGCGCATGGGCGGGTCCTCCGTGGTGTTGCGCGGCCATCCTGCGTCCCGCCCGCCCTGCCGTCCATGCCGCGGCGCCGATGGCCGCGGAAGGCCCGGCCGATCGGCCTGTTCCCCATGGCGGCTTCGGCCTACAACCCCCCCATGCGCTATGTCTCCACCCGCGGCGAGGCCGCGCCCCGCGGCTTCGAGGATGTCCTGCTCGCCGGCCTGGCCGAGGATGGCGGGCTGTTCCTGCCCGAAGCCTTCCCGCAGTTCAGCCCGGCCGAATGGCGCGCCCTGCGCGGCCTGCCCTATGCCGAACTCGCCGCGCGGGTGATCCATCCCTTCACCGGCGGCGCCCTCCCCTTGGAGGCGCTGCACGCCATGTGCCGCGACGCCTACGCCACCTTCCGCCATCCCGCCGTGGTGCCGCTGGTGCAGCTGGAGGACCGCGCCTTCGCGCTGGAGCTGTTCCATGGCCCCACCCTGGCCTTCAAGGACGTGGCGCTGCAATTGCTGGGCCGCCTGTTCGACCACGTGCTCTCGAAGCGCGGCGAGCGCATCACCATCGTCGGCGCCACCTCCGGCGACACGGGCAGCGCCGCCATCGAGGCCGTGCGCGACCGCGCTTCGGTGGACATCGTCATCCTGCACCCGCATGGCCGCACCAGCGAGGTGCAGCGCCGGCAGATGACCACGGTGCTCTCCCCCAACGTCGCCAACCTGGCGATCGAGGGCTCGTTCGACGATTGCCAGGACATGGTGAAGGCCATGTTCGTGGACGCCCCCTTCCGCGCCGAGATGCGGCTGGCGGCGGTCAACTCCATCAACTGGGCGCGCATCGCCGCCCAGGTGCCCTACTACGTCGCCGCCGCGCTCGCGCTCGGCGCGCCGGACCGGCCGGTGGCGGTCTCCGTGCCCACCGGCAATTTCGGCAACGTGCTGGCCGCCTGGGTCGCCTCGCGCATGGGGCTGCCGGTCGCGCGCTTCATCGTCGGCGCCAACCGCAACGACATCCTGGCGCGCTTCCTCTCGGCCAACGACATGAGCGCGCGGCCCGTCGAGCCCTCGCTCAGCCCGTCCATGGACATCCAGGTCAGCAGCAACTTCGAGCGCCTGCTGTTCTCCTTGCTGGGCGACGACGCCGCCGCCACCGCGCGCACCATGGCCGGGTTCCGAGCGACGGGGCGCATGCCGGTGCCCGACGCCGCCTGGAAGGCGCTGACGCGGGACTTCCACGGCTTCACCCTGGACGACGAGGGCACGCTGGCCGAAATCCGCCGCCTGCACGAAGGCGCCGGCTACCTCGCCGACCCCCACACCGCCATCGGCACCGCCGCCGCCCGGGCCCTGGCGCCGGAGGACCGTTCCATCCCCGTCATCATCGCCGCCACGGCCCACCCGGCCAAGTTCCCCGATGCGGTGGAGCGCGCCACCGGCCTCCGCCCGCCTTTGCCGCCGGCGCTGGCCGACCTCTACCAGCGGGAGGAGCGGCTGAGCCTGCTCCCCAACGACCTGGCCGCCGCGCAGGGCTTCGTCCGCGCCCATGCCCTGCGCAACGCCGCCTGAAGGCCCATATCCGCCCCATGCTGACCATCACGAAGCTTCCCAACGGCCTCACCGTCGCCTCCGAGACCATGCCGCGGGTCGAGACCGTCTCCATCGGCGCCTATGTCCATGCCGGCACCCGCAACGAGGATGCGGCGGAGAACGGCGCCTCCCACTTCCTGGAGCACATGGCCTTCAAGGGCACGCAGCGCCGCGATGCCGCCGGCATCGCGCGCGAGATCGAGAACGTCGGCGGGCACATCAACGCCTACACGGCGCGCGAGCAGACGGCCTATTACTGCAAGGTGCTGAAGGAGGATGCCGGCCTGGCCGCCGACATCATCGGCGACATCCTCTGCCACTCCACGCTCACGCCCGAGGAGCTGGAGCGCGAGCGCGGCGTCATCCTCCAGGAGATCGGCCAGGCGAACGACACGCCGGACGACATCGTCTTCGACCACTTCCAGGAAGCCGCCTTCCCCGACCAGCCGATGGGCCGCCCGACGCTGGGCACCACCGCCATCATCGAGGGCATGCAGCGCGAGGCGCTGACGGGCTACATGCGGCGCCACTACGGCCCCTCGCGCATGGTGGTCGCCGCCGCCGGCGCCATCCAGCACGAGGACCTGCTGGCGATGACGAAGGCCCATTTCGCCGACCTGCCGGCCGTGGCGCCCGAGGCGCCGTCGGCCGCGCGCTACGTGGGCGGCGAGTTCCGCGAGGAGCGCGAGCTGGACCAGGTGCACCTCGTGCTGGGCTTCCAGGGCGTGCCCTATGGCGACCGCGACCATCATGCCTCGCTGCTGCTCTCCACCCTGCTGGGCGGCGGCATGTCCTCGCGCCTGTTCCAGGAAATCCGGGAGAAGCGGGGGCTGGTCTATTCCATCTACTCCTTCGCCCACCCCTATGAGGATACCGGCCTCTTCGCCTTCTACGCCGGCACGGGCGAGGAGCAGGCGGCCGAGCTGGTGCCGGTGGCGGTGGAGGAGCTGCGGCGCGTGCAGCATGACGTGACGGAGGATGAGCTGGACCGTGCCAAGGCGCAGCTGCGCGCCTCGCTGCTCATGTCGCTCGAATCCACCGGCTCGCGCTGCGAGCAGATCGCGCGGCAGCTCCAGGTGCATGGCCGCGTCATCCCGGTGGAGGAGACCAAGGCCAGCATCGCCGCCGTGGGCGTCGCGGACGTGCAGCGCGTCGCCACGCGGCTGTTCCGCTCGGCGCCGACGCTGGCCACGCTGGGACCCATCGGCCAGGTGCCGCGGCTTTCCGCCATCGCCGAAAGCCTGGCGGCGTGAGGCGGCAGGACATCCTCGGCGCGCTGCTGGAGGCCGCGCGCCGCGCCGGCGCCGACCAGGCGGATGCGCTGCTGGCCCAGGGCGCCTCGCTCGGCGTCTCGCGCCGGCTGGGCGCCATCGAGGAGCTGGAGCGCTCCGAGAGCGTGGACCTGGGGCTGCGGGTCTTCCTGGGCGCGCGCATCGCCATCGTCTCCGGCACCGATGCCTCGCCCGCGGGCTTCGCCGCGCTGGCGGAGCGCGCCGTGGCGATGGCGCGCGTGGTGCCGGAGGACCGCTTCACCACCATCGCCGACGCGCCGCCCCCCGCGCCGCACGCGCTGGACCTCGACGATGGCCAGGAGCCGGATGCCGACACGCTGCTGGCCCGCGCCGCCCTCGCCGAGGAAGCGGCGCTGGCCGTGGCGGGCGTGACGAACAGCGAGGGCGCCTCGGCCGGCTGGTCGCGCGGCACGCGGGCGCTGGCGACGAGCCGCGGCTTCTTCGGCGAATACGCGCGCTCCTCGCACTCCATCTCCGCCACGGCGCTGGCCGGCAGCGGCACGGGGATGCAGCGCGACTACGACCATTCCTCCGCCACGCACCTGAGCGACCTGGATGCGCCCGACCGCATCGGCCGCAAGGCGGGCGAGCAGGCGGTGGCGCGGCTGGAGCCGGCGCGGCCGGCCTCCGCCAAGGATGTCAGCGTGGTCTATCACCCGCGCGTGGCGGGCTCGCTGCTCGGCCACCTCGCGGGCGCCATCAACGGCGCGGCGGTGGCGCGCGGCACCTCCTTCCTCAAGGGCGCCATGGGCACGCGCATCCTGCCCGAGGGGCTCTCCCTGCTGGATGACCCTCTGCGCCCCCGCGGCCTGCGCTCCCGCCCCTTCGACGGCGAGGGGCAAGGCGGCATGCGCCGCGCGATGGTGGAGGGCGGCGTGCTGCGCGCCTGGTTCCTCGATGGCCGCAGCGCGGCGCAGCTCGGCCTCGCCTCCACCGGCCATGCGTCGCGCGGCACCTCCGGCCCGCCCTCGCCCTCCCCCACCAACCTGTGGCTGGAGGGCGGCAGCGGGACGGCCGAGGCGCTCATGGCCGACATCGCCGAGGGCATCTTCGTCACGGAACTCATCGGCATGGGGGTGAACGGCGTGACGGGCGACTATTCGCGCGGCGCCGCCGGCTTCCGCATCCGCGACGGGCGCCTCGCGGAGCCGGTGAGCGAGATCACCCTCGCCGGCAACCTCAAGGAGATGTTCCTGCGCCTGCGCGCGGCGGGCGACCTGGAGTTCCGCCGCGGCACCGACGCGCCGACCCTGCGGGTGGACGGCATGACGCTGGCGGGCGCCTGATGCACAAGCGCCCGGCGCGCGGCGACCGCGGCATGGTGGTGGCCAACCACCCCGCCGCCGCCGCCGCCGGCGCGACGATGCTGGCCGAGGGCGGCACCGCCACCGATGCCGCCGTCGCCGCCCTGCTGGCGCTCTCGGTCTGCGAGCCGATGATGGTCGGGCTGTTCGGCGGCGGCACCATGCACCTGGCAGCACCCGACGGCATGCATCGCGTGCTGGACGGCATGGCCTCCGCGCCCCTCGCCGCCCGGCCGGAGATGTTCGAGGGCCGCGACCCGCTGCTCCAGCAGCGCGGCGCCCAGGCGGTGGCGGTGCCGCGCAACCTGCGCGCCTGGGAGGACGCCCTGGCCAGCCATGGCCGCTTCACGCTGGCCGATTGCCTGGAGCCCGCCATCCGCCTTGCCGAACGGGGCTTCCGCGCCGGCGGCTACCTGCATGAATGCATCGCCGAGACTGCGCCCGACCTGGCGCGGGACCGCTTCATGGCGGCGCTCTTCCTGCCCGGCGGCAGCCCCGCCCCGCCCGGCACCCTCATCCGCAACCCCGCCCTGGCGGAGACGCTGCGCGTGATCGCGCGCGACGGCGCGGCGGCGCTGCATGAGGGCGACATCGGCAGTTCCGCGGTGATGGACCTCGCCCGCCGCGGCGGGCTGCTGACGACCGACGACCTCGCCGCCGCGCGCCCCACCTGGCGCGAGCCGGTGCGCGGCACCTATCGCGGCACGGAGGTGATCGGCCCGCCGCCGCCCAGCGCGGGCGGGGTGCACCTCCTCCAGATGCTGCGGGTGATCGAAGGCTTCGACCTGGCGGCGCTGGGCGCGAACAGCCCCGGCGCGCTGCACCTGGTGGCGGAATGCCTGAAGCTGGCCTTCGCCGACCGCGCCGTGGCCACGGCGGACCCGGACTTCGTCGCCGTGCCCGTCGCGCGCCTCACCGGCGCCGCCTATGCCGCCGAACGCCGCGCCCTGCTGGACCCCGGGCGCGCCCGGGACTGGGCGGCCGGCATCGCCCCGCTGCGCGAATCGCCGCACACCACGCATGTGACCGCCGCCGATGCCGAGGGCGGCATCGCCTGCTGCACCCACACCATCAACTCCCTGTTCGGCGCGCGCATCCTGCTGCCCGAGACCGGGCTGATCCCCAACAACTACATGGCCCTCTTCGACCCCGTGCCGGGCCGCGCGCAGTCGGTGGAGGCCGGCAAGCGCGTCACCACCTCCATGGCGCCGACCATCCTGCGGCGCGACGGCCGGCCCTGGGCGGCGCTGGGCCTGCCCGGGGGCCTGCGCATCTTCGGCAGCGTGTTCCAGGCGGTGCTGAACCTGCTGGACCATGGCATGGAGGCCCAGGCGGCGGTGGACGCCCCGCGGCTGTGGACGCAGGGCGCCGCGCTGGAATGCGAAGGCGGCATCCCGGCCGGGGCCCTGGCAGCGATGGGCCATGCGGTGCAGCCGGTGCCGGTGGTGGGCGGGGGCATGAACCTGATCCGCTTCCACGCCGATGGCACCCTGGAAGGCGCAGCCTGCTGGCGGGCCGATGGCGCGCCCGTGGCCATCGCCGGCGGCCCGGCGCGGGCGGGCGTGCGCTTCTGGCCCGATGCGGCGCGGCCGGACCTCACGCGCACATAGCGGGCCGGCGCGGCAACTTCCCCGAAGCGGCAACCCCTCCTATGCTGCGCCGCAAACGCCCGGACCACGCGATGCCCAACCCCGACGCCCCCTCCTTCCAGGAGATGATCCTGCGGCTGCACGCCTATTGGTCGGCGCAGGGCTGCCTGATCCTCCAGCCCTACGACATGGAGATGGGCGCCGGCACCTTCCACCCGGCCACCACCCTGCGCGCCCTGGGCCCGCAGCCCTGGAGCGCGGCCTATGTCCAGCCCTCGCGCCGGCCCAGCGACGGGCGGTATGGCGAGAACCCCAACCGCCTCCAGCACTACTACCAGTACCAGGTGATCCTGAAGCCCTCCCCGCGCGATCCCCAATCGCTGCTGATGGAGAGCTACAAGGCCCTGGGCCTCGACCCCGCGCTGCACGACATCCGCTTCGTGGAGGATGACTGGGAAAGCCCGACGCTCGGCGCCTGGGGCCTGGGCTGGGAGGTGTGGTGCGACGGCATGGAGGTGACGCAGTTCACCTATTTCCAGCAGGTGGGCGGCATCCCCTGCGAGGTGCCGAGCTGCGAGCTGACCTACGGCCTCGAACGCCTGGCCATGTACATCCAGGGCGTGGAGAACGTCTACGACCTGCGCTTCAACGATGCCGGCGTCTCCTATGGCGACGTGTTCCTGCGCGCCGAGCGCGAGTATTCGGCGCACAATTTCGAGCATGCGGACGTGGCCCTGCTGACGCGCCAGTTCGCCGAGGCCGAGGCGGAATGCCAGGCCCTGGCCGATGCCGGGCTGGCCATGCCGGCCTATGACCACTGCATCAAGGCCAGCCACCGCTTCAACCTGCTGGACGCCCGCGGCGCCATCAGCGTGGCGGAGCGCGCGGCCTATATCGCCCGCGTGCGGGCGCTGGCGAGGCGCTGCTGCGAAACCTGGCTGGCGAAGGCCGCTTGATGGTAGAAGGCTGATGGAGGCATCTACCATGGGGCAGTTCAACATCAAGGACGACGCGCTGATCGCCCGGCTGCGCCTGCTGGCCGAGCGCCGGCAGACCACCGGCACCGACGCGCTGCGCCAGGCGGTGGACGAGGCGCTGGCGCGCGACGAGGCCGCGCTGGCGGAGCGCGCGGCGCGGCGCCGGGCGGCGATGGAGAAGGCGGTGGAGCAGGCACGCGGCCTCTTCCCCAAGGACTGGGATGGCCGCCATGACGACCTCTACGACGAGAACGGCCTGCCCGCGTGATCCTGGATACCTCCGCCATCATGGCCATCCTCCAGGAGGAGCCGGGCCACGAGGCGCTGATGACCGCCGTCGAGGGCGCGCCCGCGCTGTCCATCTCCGCCGCGACGCGGCTGGAGCTCGGCATCGTCTCGGAAGGCCGGGGCGGACCGGGGGCGCGGATCGCCGTCGAGACCCTGCTGGACGGCAACGCGGTCGAGGTCGCTCCCTTCACCGCCACCCAGGCCGCGCTGGCCCTGGCGGCGTGGCGCCGCTTCGGCAAGGGCCGCCACCCGGCGGCGCTGAACCTCGGCGACTGCTTCGCCTATGCCTTGGCCATGGACCGTGGCCAACCCCTCCTCTTCAAGGGCGAGGACTTCGCCCGAACCGACGTGAAGGCGGCCATCTGACGTGCCCGAACTGCTGATCGAACTGCTGACCGAGGAAATCCCCGCCCGCATGCAGGCGCGCGCCGCGGAGGACCTGGCGCGGCTGTGCCAGGCGGCGCTGGCGCCGCTGCTGGAGGGCGCGCCCGCGGCCTTCTGCGGCCCGCGCCGGCTGGGGTTGGTGGGCCGCATGGCCGCCAGCGCCACCAGCGCCGCGAAGGAGGAGCGCGGCCCGCGCATCGGCGCGCCCGAGGCGGCGCTGGCCGGCTTCCTGAAGAAGCATGGCGCCGCGCGGGAGGATCTGCGCGAGGAGAACGGCTTCCACGTGCTGGTGAAGCCCGGCGAGACGGTGACGGCCGAGGCCCTGCTGCATGCGAGGCTGCCGGACCTGCTGTGGTCCTTCCCCTGGCCGAAATCCATGCGCTGGGGCACCAGCGGCTTCACCTGGGTGCGGCCCTTGCAGCGGATGCTGGTGCTGCTGGGCGGCGTGGCGGTGCCGGTGGCCCTGGCCCGCAACGGCGATGCCGCGCATGGGCTGGTGGGCGCCGACCTGACGGAGGGCCACCGCGTGCACGCGCCCGACGCGGTGCGCGTGGCCTCGGCCGGCGACCACGCGGCCAGCCTGCGCGCGCGCTACGTGCTGCGTGACGCCGCGGAGCGCGTGGCCACCATCCGCGACGGGGTGGCGGCCCTGGCCGCCGCCGAGGGGCTGGAGGTGGTGCCGGATGAGGGCCTGCTGGCCGAGGTGGCAGGGTTGGTGGAATGGCCGGTGCCGCTGCTGGGCCGGATTGACGACGCCTTCATGGACCTGCCGGCGGAGGTGATGCGGACCTCCATGCGGGTGAACCAGCGCTATTTCGCGCTGCGCCACCCCGATGGGCGCCCGGCCAACCGCTTCGCGCTGGTGGCGAACATCGCCGCCACCGATGGCGGCGCGGCGCTGGTGGCGGGCAATGAGCGCGTGCTGCGCGCGCGGCTGGCCGATGCGCGCTTCTTCTGGGACGGCGACCGGAAGGCGGGGCTGGAGAGCTTCCTGCCGAAGCTGGCCGGCGCGACCTTCCACGCGAAGCTGGGCACCCAGGCGCAGCGCGTGGGGCGCATCACCGCGCTGGCGCGACACCTGGCCCCGCTGGTGGGGGCCAGCACCACGCTGGCCGCCCGCGCCGCCGCGCTGTGCAAGGCCGACCTCGCATCGGGCATGGTGGGCGAGTTCCCGGAATTGCAGGGCATCATGGGCGGCCACTACGCGCTCGCCGCCGGCGAGAACCCGCAGGTGGCGGAGGCGATCACCCAGCACTACCGCCCGCTGGGGCCGACCGATGCGGTGCCGACCAGCCCCGTCGCCATCGCGCTGGCCCTGGCCGACAAGTTGGACACGCTCGCGGGCTTTTTTGCGATTGGCGAGAAGCCGACCGGCAGCGGTGATCCCTATGCGCTGCGAAGGGCGGCGCTGGGGGTGATCCGGATCGTGCGGGAGAATGGGCTGCGAATTAATCTCCGTCGTGTTATCGAGCGTAATATTTTCAATCCCGGCACAAGCATTCCTGATTTCTTAGCCTCAATTGGCGGCACGCTTACCGAGGTTCAGGGCAAACGCCTTGTCAAAGTTCGCCGAGAATTCGAGAGTGCATTTGATTTGAATTTGGGTGGATTTTCGCATGGCATTAGTCTGCCTCTGCTCGATCTGATACAGGAAATCCTCGCCTTCCTCCTCGACCGCCTCCGCGTCCAACTCCGCGCCGAGGGCGCGCGGCATGACCTCGTCGCCGCCTCCATCGGCGAGGACGACGACATCACCCGCATCCTCGCCCGCGCGAGCGCGCTCGAAGCCATGGTCACCACGCCCGGGGGCGCCGACCTGCTGGCCGCCGTCAAGCGCGCCGGCAACATCCTGCGCATCGAGGAAAAGAAGGACGGCCCGCACACCGGCGCCGTCAGCGCCGCGCTGCTCGAAGCGCCCGAGGAAGCCGCGCTGAACGCCGCGCTCGACGCCGCCGAAGCGAGCGCGAAAACCGCCCTGGCGGCGGAGGACTTCGCCGCCGCCATGGCCGCCCTCGCCACCCTGCGCGCCCCGCTGGACGCCTTCTTTGACAAGGTGGTGGTGAACGCGGAAAACCCTGCCATCCGGGTCAACCGGCTTGCCCTGCTGAACCGGGTCCGCGCCGCCATGGCATCGGTGGCCGACCTGGCAAAAATCGAAGCCTGAGGAAGAGCACGATGACGCAATGGGTGTACAGCTTCGGCGCCGGCCGCAACGAAGGCCGGGCCGACATGCGCAACCTGCTCGGCGGCAAGGGCGCCAACCTGGCGGAGATGGCCTCCATCGGCCTGCCCGTCCCCCCCGGCTTCACCATCACCACCGAGGTCTGCACCCATTTCTACGCCAACGGCCGCCAGTATCCCGAGGCGCTGAAGGCCCAGGTCACCGCGGCCCTGGCGCGGGTGGAGGACGCGGTCGGCCTCAGGTTCGGCGATGCCACGAAGCCCCTGCTGGTTTCCGTGCGCTCCGGCGCGCGCGTCTCCATGCCCGGCATGATGGACACGGTGCTCAACCTCGGCCTGAACGACACGACCGTCGAGGGGCTCTCCGCCGCCTCCGGCGATGCCCGCTTCGCCTGGGACAGCTACCGCCGCTTCATCCAGATGTTCGGCTCCGTGGTGCTGGGCGTGGACCACCACCGCTTCGAGGAGATCATCGAGGAGGTGAAGCTCGCCCGCGGCGTGATCGAGGACACGGCGCTTTCCGCCGCCGATTGGCGCGAGGTCGCGCATGGCTACCAGGCCATGGTGGCCGAAGTCACCGGCAGCCCCTTCCCGCAGGACCCCCAGGCCCAGCTCTGGGGCGCCATCGGCGCGGTCTTCGAATCCTGGATGAACCAGCGCGCCATCACCTATCGCCGCCTGAACGACATCCCGGCCGAATGGGGCACGGCGGTGAACGTGCAGGCCATGGTCTTCGGCAACATGGGCGAGGACTGCGCCACCGGCGTCTGCTTCACCCGCGACCCCAGCACGGGCGAGAACATCTTCTACGGCGAATACCTGGTGAACGCGCAGGGCGAGGACGTGGTGGCCGGCATCCGCACGCCCCAGCCCATGGCCAGGCTGCGCGCCAAGCCCGGCGAGAAGCCGATGGAGGAGGTGATGCCGGCCGCCTATGCCGAGCTGGTGCGCGTGCGCGACGTGCTGGAAAAGCACTACAAGGACATGCAGGACATCGAGTTCACCGTCCAGCAGAACACGCTTTACATGCTCCAGACGCGCAACGGGAAGCGCACGGCGGCCGCCAGCCTGAAGATCGCCGTGGACATGTGCCGCGAAGGGCTGATTGACGAGACGGAAGCGGTGAAGCGCGTCCATCCCGCCAGCCTGGACCAGCTGCTGCACCCCACGCTGGACCCCAAGGCGCCGCGCAGGACGCTGTCCAAGGGCCTGCCGGCCTCGCCGGGTGCCGCCTGCGGCACGGTGGTGTTCAGCGCCGACGAGGCCGAGGCGCGCGCGCAGAAGGGCGAAAGCGTCATCCTGGTCCGCATCGAGACGAGCCCGGAGGACATCCACGGGATGCACGCCGCCCGCGGCATCCTCACCACCCGCGGCGGCATGACCTCGCACGCCGCCGTGGTGGCGCGCGGCATGGGCCGGCCCTGCGTGGCGGGCGCGGGCTCCATCACGGTGGACTACGCCGCGCAGGCGCTGATGGCCGGCGGCAACATCATCCGCGCCGGCGAGACCATCACGCTCGACGGCGCCACCGGCGAGGTCTTCATCGGCGCCGTCGCCATGATCGAGCCCAAGCTGTCCGGCGACTTCGCCACGCTGATGGAATGGGCCGATGCCAAGCGCCGCATGAAGGTGCGCGCGAATGCCGAGACGCCCCTGGACGCCGAAACCGCGAAGAAATTCGGCGCCGAGGGCATCGGCCTGTGCCGCACTGAGCACATGTTCTTCGACCCCGCGCGCATCGGCGCCGTGCGCCAGATGATCATGAGCGAGACGGAGGAAGGCCGCCGCGCCGCCCTGGCCCGGCTGCTGCCCTTCCAGCGCGACGACTTCACGGAGCTGTTCCGCATCATGGCCGGGCTGCCCGTCACCATCCGCCTGCTCGACCCGCCGCTGCACGAATTCCTGCCGCACAGCGAGGCCGAGATCGCGGAAGTGGCCGCCAACCTGGGCGTGGACGCCGCGCAGATGAAGCGCCGCGCGGAGGAGCTGGGCGAGGCCAACCCCATGCTGGGCCATCGCGGCTGCCGCCTGGGCATCACCTTCCCCGAGATCTACGAGATGCAGGCCCGCGCCATCTTCGAGGCCGCGGTGGCCGTGGCGAAGGAAACCGGCGCCGCCCCGGTGCCGGAGATCATGATCCCGCTGGTGATGGTGAAGAAGGAGCTGGACATCACCCGCGCCCAGGTGGAGGGCGCCGCGGCGGCGGTCTTCGCCGAGACGGGCGTGACGCTGGAATACCTGGTCGGCACCATGATCGAGCTGCCGCGCGCGGCGCTCACCGCCGACCGCATCGCCGAGGCCGCCGACTTCTTCTCCTTCGGCACCAACGACCTGACGCAGACCGTCTTCGGCCTGTCGCGCGACGATGCCGGCAAGTTCCTGCCGCACTACGTCGAGAAGAACATCCTGCCCAAGGACCCCTTCGTCTCGCTCGATCCCGAGGGGGTGGGCGCGCTGGTGGAGATCGCCTCGCAGAAGGGCCGCGGCGTGAAGCCGGCGCTCAAGCTCGGCATCTGCGGCGAGCATGGCGGCGACCCCTCCTCCATCCAGTTCTGCGAGACGGTGGGGCTGGACTACGTCTCCTGCTCGCCCTACCGCGTGCCGGTGGCCAGGCTGGCGGCGGCGCAGGCGGCGCTGGCCGGCAGCACGATGGACCGCAACGCGTGACCGGGCTGCGCCCGCTGCGCGCCGCCGAGATGGGCGCGCTGCGGGCGCTGCACGACGCTTCCTTCCAGGCGCTGGGCGCCGCCTATGGCGGCGCGGTGAAGGCGGCCCATGCCGCGCTGGTGGCCCAGCCCGCCTATGCGGAGGAGGTCGCGCGCTGCGACCCCTGGGTGGCGGAAGGGCCGGATGGCCGGCTGCTGGCCTCCGCCGGCTGGTGCGCGGAGGGCGGGCGCTGCCGCATCCGCAAGGTCTTCGTCCATCCCGATGCCGCGCGCCGGGGCCTGGCCACCCGGCTGGTGCGCGCGGCGGAAGAACGCTCCGGCCTGTCGCGTTTCATCCTGCGCGCCTACCTGGATGCGGTGCCGCTCTACGAAAAGCTCGGCTACCGCGCCGTGGAACCCGCGCGCATGGCCCTGCCCGGCGGCCTCTCCATGCCGGTGCTGATGATGGAGCGCCCGTGACGAAGCCGCTCGCCCTGCTGCTGCTGCTCGCCGGCTGCGCCATGCCGCCGGCGCCCGAGGCGCCCGAACCCCCGCGCATCGGCATTGGCGGCTCCACTTCGGTCCTGTTCGGCACTACGCGGCGCTGACCCTTCAGGACTGCGACAGCAGCAGCGCCGGCGCCACCGGCACGCGGAGGGGCTGCCGCACGCTGGCATAGCCCACCTCGGCGAAGTCGCGCAGGCGGCGCTCGACCGCCTCGAAGGCGCGGCGCTGAGCCGGGCGCAGCGGAGCGTCGGGCGTGTCCGCGCGGTGCTGGAGGTAGCGCGCCAGCATCCCCGCCCCGCGCCGGTGGGCCGCCGCCATCATCCCGGCCTCGGTCAGCGGCACCTCCGCGCCGTCCAGGCCGCGAACGGCGCCGCCCTGCCGGGCCAGGGCGCCGTTGCGCTCCAGCTGCGATTCCACCCGGCGCAGGAAGGCGGTGAAGGCGGCCTCCTGCGCCTGGGGGCTGCCCAGGAACTCCGCGTCGCTGCGCACGCCCGCGCGTTCGGTCCAGGCGCCCGTGGCATCCTTGAAGCCCATGTCCATCAGCGTGGAGGCCAGGAACTGGTAGCGCCCCAGCGCGCCGGAGCGCGGGTTCACCTGGCCGTAGCCGTTGTTGGCGTGCTCGGCGCTGCGCTCGGCGGCGGCGATGCGGGCGCGGAACTCGCCATTCGGCGCCCCCTCCCAGGGGCGGGTGCCGGCCAGGCTGCCGGGGCGCG